>JAAZIZ010000361.1 GCA_012800565.1 Lentisphaerota bacterium | reverse complement strand
GTCCAGCGCTGTTTTTATGACGGCCGCAGCGACGGCTATACGCCGGTGTTCATCCAGGCGAACTCGGTCCAGAATCTGACTGTAGCCAACTGCGTGATAACCCGCGGCTTTCATGGTGCCAACTTCTCTCGCTGTCCGGACCTGCTGATCCGCAACTGCGTCTGGGTAAACAACCAGATCAACCACTTTTACATCCATAACCTGGTCCCGGAAATCGCCACCATCCGCAACAACCTGATTGCCGACTGCATACCCGCGAAAATCCGGAACCCGTTGATAGGCTGCCTGAATATCGAATCCATCCGCGAAGCCCAGAACTGCTACTTCGTCCGCACCAGCGAGGAAAAACGCGCACTATACAGTTTTCACCGTTACGAGGGCGACCCGGTGGCAAAACAAGTCAACTACGCGGACTTCCTGAAATATACCAAGCTGCCGCGCACATCCTTCTTCGCCAATCCCGCTTTTCGGGCTTTCCCGGACCTGCTGCGCTTCAAAAATCCGCCCGATGTCAATGACGCATCCGATAACCGCTACCTGGAAGAAACTGCGGAGATGGGTAAACAGGCCACCGAGATTGAACACAAGCACGTGAAAGGAAAATATCTGCCCCTGGAATTCGCAGACTTTTTCGCCACCCACCCGGATTGCCGTAAAAACGACATCGGCCTGCAGCCGGAACAGTTCTGAAACACCGCTGCAATAGCCTCATTCATACCCTGACAGTACTGCTGTTGCCAGCAGCCCGGACAAAATAGCAGAAACCAAAAACCAAGGAACCCAGCCAATGTCAACTTGTAACAAACTCGCCATCAATGGCGGCCCCAAAGCCATTCCCAACCCCCTGCCACCACGCGGACACTTCGGCAAAGAGGAACAGGCCGCCGCCAACCGTCTGTTCGAGAAAAGCATCGCCTGCGGCTCCCCGTTCGGCTATCACGGCGAAGAAGAAGAAAAATTCGGACAGGAGTTCGCGGCTTTCCTGGGTGGAGGATACGCTGACGGAGTGAACTCCGGCAGCAACGCGGTTTACGTCGCGCTGCGAGCCCTGGACCTGCCGCCTTTCTCCGAAGTCATCGTGGGAGCCATCACCGACCCGGGCGGCATTATGCCCATCGTGATGAATGCCTGCATTCCAGTCATCGCCGACACTGCGCCCGGAAAATACAATACCGGCCCGGCGGAAATTGCGGCGGTGCTCACGCCCTTGACCAAAGCCATCGTGGTGCCGCATATCGGCGGCGAGCCGGCTGATATTGAGGGCATACTGAAGCTCGCCGATGCCAGAGGCATTCCGGTGATTGAGGACTGCGCCCAGTCCCATGGAGCCAAAATCAACGGTCGTATGGTCGGCACTTTCGGTGTCTACAGCGCGTTCTCCCTGATGTTTGGCAAGCATTTCTGCACCGGTGGTCAAGGCGGTGTAGTATTCTGCCAGACAGAAGAGCGCTACTGGCAGTGCCGCCGGGCTGCCGACCGGGGCAAGCCTTTCAATCTTCCCAACGCCCACGGCAATGTTATGCCAACCTTGAACTGCAATCTTGATGAGCTTGGCGCTGCCATCGGTCGGGCACAATTGCAGAAGCTGCCCCAAATCGTCTCCGGACGGCAGAAATTCGCCGCTCTGCTTGCCGAGCGCTGCCTGAGCCGCCTGCGCTCCATCACCATCCCGGCTCTGCTGCCTGGTGCAGAGCATTCATACTGGTGGTGGCGCCTGAAAGTAAACTGCGACCAGATCACCTGCAGCAAGCAGGAATACTGTCAGGCTCTGCAGGAAGAAGGCGTAATCCTGGGGACCTCTTATGCCGGCGCCATGGTGGCATTCGCCGACTGGCTCCAGGACCGGCCCAATAAATACCCCTGGAACAACCCGCTCTACAAAGGCGACCGCAACCGCCAGTACCCATGCCCGAACGCCGTCGCCGCTACCAATGAATGCTTTAATCTCTATATCTATGAGAGCTGGGGCGAGAAAGAAGCCGAACTCCTAAGCGAGGCATTCCGGAAAGTCGATGCGGCATTCGCTAAATAAATAAGCGTAACCCGCTTCCACGGCGCCCCCTCACCAGGGCGCCGTTTTTTTTGCCCTGACAAGTCAGACTTTCCAACAGGCTACTTGGCGTTGGCGCTGGCCAATTGTGCGCAGCACCGGTGCGCATTCCCGGCAATGCTGATCGGCCTGAGGGCAGCGTTCCGCAAAAGGACAGCCTGGCGGCGGATGCAGCAGGCTGGGGACATGACCGGGGATATGCTGCAGCCGTCCTCGGCCCAGCTGCAGACTGGGTATCGATGCCAACAGCCCCTGGGTATAAGGGTGCAGCGGCTGGGCAAAGAGCTCCTGCACTGCGCCGGTCTCCACAATATGAGCCGCATACATCACCGCCACCTGATCGCACATTTCCCAGATCACCCCCATGTCGTGGGTAATCAGCAGCAAAGCAGACTGCTCACCGCGGATTTCCCGCATCAAGTCGAGAATCTGGGCCTGGATGGTTACATCCAAGGCGGTAGTCGGCTCGTCAGCAATAATCAACCGTGGCTGCAAGGCCATCGCCATCGCAATCATGACCCGCTGCCGCATCCCGCCGGAGAGCTCAAACGGATACGCTTTCAGGCAACGTTCCGGATCGGCTATACCGACCCGCCGCAGCCATTCCCGCGAACGCTCCCGGATGGCCGCAGCGTCTAAATCCGTATGCAGGCGATACACCTCGGCCAGCTGCTTCTCAACCCGATGCAAGGGCGATAACGCAGTCATCGGCTCCTGAAAAATCACCCCGATATCCCGACCGCGGATTTCCCGCATGGCCTGGATCGGCAGCGACAGCAGTTCCTGACCGCAGAAATGAATCTCGCCGGCGCTGATGCGGCCCGGCGGTTGGGGAATCAGCCGCGGAATGCTCATGGCGCTGACAGATTTCCCGCAGCCGGATTCCCCCACCAGCCCCAGGGTCTGCCCGGCCTGCAGACTGAACGAGACTGCATTGGCAGCCCGGATGTTCCCTTCGTCGGTGCTGAAATCCACCGTCAGGTCCCGTACCGACAGCAATGTACTCTGTTCCGCCTGCCCGGGCATCAGCTATTCCTTGGTGCCGCTGTCGGCAATCGCGCTTTCCCGCAGTTCCACCCGCCGGATTTTACCGCTGATAGTCTTGGGCATCGCAGCGACAAAATCCACGATGCGGGGATATTTGTAGGGCGCGGTGTTGGCTTTGACAAAACCCTGCAGTTCCTGCCGCAATTCATCGCTGGGCTGGTAGCCACGGCTGAGCACCACAGTGGCCTTAACCACCTGCCCCCGCACCGGGTCAGGCACACCGGTAACCGCACATTCCGTTACGGCAGGATGCTGCATCAGCACGCTCTCAACCTCAAAGGGGCCGATGCGGTAGCCCGAGCTCTTGATGACGTCATCAGACCGCCCGACATACCAAAGGTAGCCCTCTTCATCCTGCCAAGCTACGTCACCGGTATGATAATATCCGTCGTACCATACGCTCTGGGTACGTTCCTGGTCCCGGTAATAGCCATGGAAGATGCCCGGCGGCAGAGATTCGCTGGTCTTCAGGCAGATCTCGCCCTCCTCACCGACCTCGACTCGATGTCCCTCCCAGTCCAACAGCTCAACTTGGTATCCCGGCGAGGGCTTGCCCATGGAACCGGGTTTGGGAGTCATCCAAGGCCAGTTGGCAGTGGTGACTACCAGCTCGGTCTGGCCAAAGGCCTCCATCAAACGCAGGCCGGTCTTCTCTAAAAAGCGGTTATAGACCTCGGGGTTAAGCGGTTCTCCCGCCACCACTGCGTATTTCAGGCAACTCAAGTCGTACTGACTGAGGTCCTCCTTGATCAAAAAGCGGTACACCGTGGGCGGGGCACAGAAACTGGTGACCCCGTATCGGATCAGAGTCCGCAGCATATTAGCGGCCTCGAACTTGTCGTAGTCATAGACAAAGACCGCTGCCCCAGACAGCCACTGACCGTAAAGTTTGCCCCATACCGCCTTAGCCCAGCCACAGTCGGCCACAGTGTAGTGCAGACCACCTTCCTCGACATTCTGCCAGTATTTGGCAGTCAGAATATGAGCCAGCGGATACTGGTGATCATGCACCACCATCTTGGGAAAGCCGGCGGTGCCGGAGGTGAAGTAAATCAGCAGAATATCCGTGTTGGCATTGCGTTCTGAACGCGGCGGAGTCGGAAACTCTGCCGAGCTTGCGGCATACATCTGCTGATAACTCAGCCAGCCGGGACGCTCTCCGCCCAGGGAAATCTTGATCTGCAGCAGACCACCGGTTACCTGCTGGGCCCGATCAACCTGCTCCAGCAGATCATTAGAATCAACGGCCAGGATCGCTTTCACACTGGCCTTCTCAATGCGGTAGCTGATATCATGCTCCTTGAGCATGTGCGTGGCCGGAATACCAATCGCACCCAGCTTGTGCAGAGCCATCAGAACAGGCCAGAATTCATGCCGGCTCTTCAGAATCAGCATCACCGCATCCCCACGGCCGATACCACAGCTCTGCAGCATATTTGCCACCCGGTTGGTCCGCTGGCGCAAATCCCCGAACGTGATCGTCTGGTCCTGATCGTGCCTGTCATCACACCAGACCAGAGCTACCCGTTCGGGCTCTTCATCGGCATAGACATCCAGCACATCATAGGCGAAATTGAAATGCTCGGGAGCGCAAATCTGGAAATTGCGGTAAAAATCCTCATACGAAGAGAACTCGGTCTGCTTCAGAAAACGTGACAAAAGGGACATCTAAACACCTCACCCTGCTCGGATTGTTCAATGGCCCGGCAATTTAGAGGAGATGCTGCCGGGAAACACTCGCTTGGACGGTTCGGCCCAAGACGATCAGCCCGCCGATCAACCGCTGTACCGGGAATGGCAACACTTACATAATAATGGCGATAAATTGCGCCGGTACAGTCCCCAAGGCAACCATACCGTGGGGATAGGATGAATCATAGAAAATGCAGTCGCCCTCGTTCAGTATCACCTCATTGCCGCAGACCACGACTTTCAAAGTACCTGCCAGCACGTAATCAAGCTCCTGGCCGGGATGCTGATTCAAGGATACTTCAGCATCATCGCCACGGACCGGCACAGTAACGATAAAAGGCTCGCCTTTCTTGTTGGCAAAATTAGCGGCCAGAGCCTGATACTGATACTGTTGCCGGCGAGCCACGCTCGGCCCCTTGCCCTTGCGAGTCACCGTAAAGGTGTTCATTCTGGGCATGTTGCCGGTCAGCAGCAGACTGAGGTCCACCCCGAGCTTGTTGGCAATCTCATAGAGCCGGCTGGCGGAGATATCCTCCTTGCCTTCCTCAAAAGCACGGTAGTAATCCTCGCTGCTGCCGATGCATGCGGCCATCTCTGCCATGCTGATGTCAGACAACTCCCGCAGTTCCTTGACCCGCGTGGAAATCTCCTTGACTTTATCCTGCATGTTCATCTCCTCAATGGGGTGCAGCAGGCACCCGGAAAGCATCTTCAATCCAAGCCGGCTTTTTTCCGGGCATTCATCAGATAGGCATACATCTCAGCGATGTTGTTGGCACCAGTCTTGCGATAATAATCCTTGCGTGCGAGTTTGGCAGCCGCAGCCTCATCAATTATAACTGTGACATTGTCATGCATCTGCAATGCTGAGGCGGTATTCATCGCTGTGATCGGCCCTTCCACCATTCCGGCAATGGCCTCGGCTTTGCTGGCGCCAGTGGCCAGCAACAGAATTTCCCTGGCTTCCAGGATGGTGCCGACACCCATGGACAAGGCCCAGCGGGGAACCTCGCTGGCAGATTTGAAGAAGCGCTTGTTGTCCTCAATGGTTTCAGCTGCCAAGGTGACATAGCTGGTGCGGGAATTCAGCGGGGTCCCCGGTTCATTAAAACCGATATGTCCATCCCGGCCGATGCCCAGGATCTGCAGCTTGATG
>JAAZIZ010000026.1 GCA_012800565.1 Lentisphaerota bacterium | reverse complement strand
GGTTTTCAGCGGTCCGGCCTGGGACCAAGATTCGCTGGATTTTTCCATTGCCTGGCGCCTGATCTGTAAGGACCCGTTGGGGGTGTCCACCCAGACGATAGTCATGCCGGCGCCATGGCTGGCGCAGTCCTGCGCCCACATCACCCGGTTCCAGCCTTTGCGCAGACTCAGTTCCATAGTCGTAGGACGGTAATCGTCCATGCTCAGACGACGATCGCCGCGGTTTTGGGCCGGTGCGTGCACGGGAACGGGCTTGACGGCCTGTTCGGCAACCAGGTTGTCATTGAGGAAGAATTTATAGGGCCGGTCACAAAAGCACTCGACGCTCTGCTGGCATTCTTTGTCCGAATACAGGTAGGTCTCTGCGATGTAGATGCCGGGGCCGGATTTTTTACACAGATTAGCGAAATTCAGCCAGAGCAGCTGTCTGATTTGCCGGACGCTGCCAGTGTATGGTATTTTATCCCAGGAGCAGGTCTCAATGATGTCATTAGGATTTGGAGCAGGCTCCAGCAGCTTGCGCCCTTTTTCTTCGTTCAGGATGATTTCGGGGCGGTACCAGATGGTTTTAGGTATTGACCTCCGGCGTTCTCCGTCAGTGCTTGCAGTCTGCGGTCCGCCGCCAAGGTCCATTTGCTGCCAGTTATGAGGGAAGCGCCGGAAATCGACGATTTCCACACTGGCAGCGCCCAGTGCCTGGATTGTTCCCGGGTAGACATAACAGTCAGCGATCAAACATTTCCAGTTTTCGTCGGACCAGACCAGGGGCTGATCATTGATTTGCAGTTGAGCCCAGAAGCCGCTGTGTTTTTTCCTGAACCCGGTCAAAGGCGCATTGGCGTTAAAGACCTGGACTGCGATTTGGTTATTCCCCACTTGCAGCAGATAATTGATATTGACGCAATATACATAACTGTTTTCGCCGGGGTTGGCAGTCGGCCCGGAAGCGCAGTGCTGGCCATTGATAAACAGATGGAAAGCAGTGCGGGCAGTGATCCACATTTCGGCTTTGCCTGGCATTTCATCAATGCTGAAATCCCGGCGGTAGAACTGGTGTGATTCCTGATTCAGGTTGGTTTCCGACAGCCATATCCACTGGCCAACGATGGGATCAGGCAGGGTTAAATTAATCATTGTTTCCTCCGCTTACGGAACAGGACGGTGAACCCGCGATGACTGGTAACAGGAATCAGGTATCAGGAAAATCAAATTTGCTGGCGATCAGTTCAGAGATTTCGTTGCATTTCTGTTTTTCATCCGGTCCGTTTACGCAGACCGTGACTGTATCTCCGAGGCGCAATGCCAAGGCCATCAATGCCAGGGCTGAATTTAGATTGATTTCAGTTTCACCGGGCCGGCAGACAGTAATAGTCCCGGAATATCCTTGAGTGGCCTTGACAATCAACATTGCCGGCCGCACATGGATTCCATGCGGGTTCTGGATGGTAACAGTTTTGCTGGCCACAATGCTCCTGAGAAAGTCTACAGTAATATATATCTTGAAAACCAGACAGGCAATCCCTAATAATAACTCCATTATGCTAAATCTGCAACCCGCGGAGTTGATTTTCTGGGAAAAAAGGGCAAAAGTTTTATTTGCTGTCGCTTATTTTCCGGCACCTGATGCGGTAAGAGGCAGATACGAAAGGGCAGGCAGCCAAAGGCAAAAAAATAGCGCAACCGGAGCGACTGGCTGCGCTGTTTTTTATGTGCGGTTGGGCTTACGGCCAGAATTGGGGCATCGGGAATTGGTCTGTGAGGCTGCCGACTTCCTGGCGCACTGCGGCGTATACGTCTTGATTGCCGATATTGTCTACTACTTCCGCCATCAGCTTGGCAATCTGCTGCATTTGCGGTTCTGCCATCCCGCGGGTGGTGACTGCAGCCGTGCCTACCCGGATGCCGCTGGCTACTGTGGCTTTTTCCGGATCAAAGGGTATCAGGTTCATATTCACCGTGATATCGGCCTGGTCCAGAGCGGTGGCGGTGTCCCTGCCAGTTACGCCCTTGGGGCGGAGGTCCACCAGCATCAGGTGATTGTCGGTTCCGCCGGAAACGATGCGGAAACCACATTCCTGCAGAGCACCGGCCAGGCAGGCGCTGTTGCGGATGACTTGCTTCTGGTAAACGCTGAAAGATGGCTGCAGGGCTTCGTGGAAGCAGATGGCCTTGGCCGCGATGATGTGCATCAGAGGACCGCCTTGGATGCCGGGGAAAATCTGCGAATTGATTTTTTTCAGCAGCGATTCTTTGCACAGAATCAGTCCGCCGCGCGGCCCGCGCAGTGTCTTGTGGGTAGTTGAGGTGACAACATCGCAGTATGGCACCGGGCTGGGATGAACGCCAGCGGCGACCAGACCCGCGATATGGGCCATATCAACCATAAAGTATGCGCCGATTTCATCTGCAATCGCCCGCAGACGGGGGAAGTCGATGATCCGCGGGTAGGCGCTTGCGCCGGCCAGCAGCAGCTTGGGACGGTGCTCCCGGGCCAGGCGGGCTATTTCATCATAGTCCAGCATCTCGGTTTCCCGGCTGACCCCGTAGCCGACAAAATTATAGGTACGGCCGCTGAAATTCACTTTGTGGCCATGGGTCAGGTGTCCGCCGTGGTCCAGGCTCATGCCCAGGACGGTGTCGCCCGGTTCCAGCAATGCGAAATATGCAGCCATATTGGCCTGGCTGCCGGAGTGCGGCTGGACATTGGCTGCTTCAGCACCGAACAATTTGCAGACCCGGCTGATGGCCAGGTTCTCAACCTCGTCCACATGCACACAGCCATTATAGTAGCGCTTGCCGGGATATCCTTCTGCGTATTTATTGGTGAGTACCGAGCCGGCGGCAGCCCGCACCGCCAAACTGGCGAAATTTTCGGAAGCGATCAGTTCCAGGCCGCGTTTCTGGCGCACCTGCTCACGGTCGAGCATGGCGGCGATTTCCGGGTCCGCGTTGCGGATAGGAGCAATATCATCGTAGGTGTTGTTCTCAATTTTGCGGAGTCTGCGGCAGTGCCGTTCTTCGTATGAGAACGGCTTGCTCATCCAAGCCTCAACGGTGGCCAGCAAATCCTTGTCACTCATTTTGTCTCCGCCAGTGACCAGGATGTTTGAGTTGTTATGAGTGCGACTGAGTACGGCCTTGTCAGGGCCTTCGACCAGTGCGGCCCTGATGCCATGGTAGCGGTTGGCAGTGATGGCCATGCCGACACCACTGCGGCAAATAAGGATACCGCAGTCGATTTCCCGACGCTGCAACGCCTGGCAGAGGGGGGCAGCATAATCCGGGTAGTCGTCATTAGGATCGATGCAGAATGGTCCGAAGTCAATGACCTCGATCTTGCGCTGAGTCAGCAATTCTTTCAGCAATTCTTTTTGTGCGACACCGCCGTGGTCAGTGCCAATACCCAATTTAATTACCCCGGAACTCGACTGCCAATCTGAAAATGCCGCCATTAGCTGTAACTTTCCTTGTCAAATAGTGAATGCCGCAGTGCCGCGCTGAAAACCCGGCATTTATATAATTTACCATCACAAGGGAACTTTTCAATTGCCGATTTTCCTTGCAGCTGGTTTTCCAACTGCAAATTGCGGGATATATTATGGATGCACCGAAAGCGGTGCCTTGGGTTGTCCGGATTTATCTTAATTCATATTCTGTCGAAGGTCTTGCCGTGGGAAATTCTCAAGCTGGTAAAAGTGCTGCCTATAAATCTGCCGGGGTGGATATCGATCTGGCCACTTCGCTGTTGCAAAAAGTCAAGGGGACGATCTCCGCCACTCGCCGGGCAGAAGTCCTGGCGCCGATCGGTGGCTTTGGCGGGTTGTTCCGGATTGATTTGCGCAAATGGCGTCATCCGGTGCTGGTGACCAGCATTGACGGCGTAGGCACCAAGCTGATAGTGGCTGCAGAAATGGAGCAGTATCGCGGCGTCGGGCATGACATTGTCAACCATTGCATCAATGATATCGCGGTGCAGGGGGCCGAGCCGGTGTATTTTCTTGATTACATCGGCATCGGGAAGCTCCGCAGCCCGCTCTATGAAGAGGTACTGACGGGCATTGCTGAGGCTTGTCTGGCTCAGAATGTGACCTTGATCGGCGGAGAAACGGCTGAGATGCCCGGCATGTACGGCCAGGACTTCGACTTGGTCGGCTGCATTACCGGCATTGTGGAAGAAGAGAAAATTATCAGCGGCGATGGTATTCGGCCGGGGTACCAGGCGCTGGGGTTGGCTTCCAATGGTCTGCATACCAATGGCTTTTCTTTAGCCCGGAAGGTCTTGTTTGAGAAGGCCGGGTTAGGTGTCCGGGATTGTCCTGAGATTCTGGGCGGGCAGTCTGTCGGCGAGGCGCTGCTGGTTCCGCATCGTTGTTATTGGCCAGCCATCAAGCAGGCCATGGAAGAGGAGTTGCCTTTGGCTGGCATCGCGCATATCACCGGTGGCGGGTTGTATGACAATGTGCCGCGCATTCTGCCGGACGGGGTTTCGGTGCGCTTTAAGGCCACGGCCATTCCCACTGTTCCGCCGATTTTTTCCCTGATCCGGTCGGTCGGAGAGATTGATGAGCACGAATTGTACCGGGTCTTCAATATGGGCGTGGGCATGGTCTGGTTTGTGCCTCCGGAAGCGGTTGCGGCGGCATTAAGTCTCTGCCGCAGCCATGACCTTGCTGCGGCAGTGATTGGTGAAGTCCTGTCCGGTGACAAGCAGGTGGAGATAGAGCTCTGAAGCCGCCTGCCGCGGGATTGTCAGCCGCGACAGCTCAGATAATCAAGATGGGAAATCTGCAACAGGAAATTCAACGTCTGCTGGCCTTGCATAAAGCGGAGGGCCAGAAAGCCGTCTGGCTGTCTGACCATAACCGGGCCGTGCTGCAAAGCGTTCCGGTCATGCACAAGCCTGTGCCATCGGCCGCCAGGGCAAGGGTAACGCCTGTCCAGGCCGCGGCAGTCCCTCCACCAGCTGCAGTTCCGCCGCTGGCGTTTCAAGGTCGAATGCAGAGCCGGCCGACTGAGCTCAGTCCGGTCGTGACGGGTGGTGCTGCTCAAGTAGTGGACTGCAGTGCATTAGACTGGGAGGAGCTGCTGCAGGCCGCCCAGAACTGTCATGCCTGTCCGCTGGCTGCGGACAGGAACTTTATGGTTTTCGGGGAAGGCAGCCATCAGGCCCGGTTGATGTTCATCGGTGAGGGGCCGGGAGAGGAAGAAGACCGGCAGGGGCGCCCGTTTGTGGGCAGAGCCGGGCAGATGCTGAGCAATATGATCAAGGCCATGGGCTTTGAACGCCAGTCGCAGGACCCGGCCCGGGCGGTGTATATAGCTAATATCGTAAAATGCCGCCCCCCCCATAACCGCAATCCTGAGGCGGCGGAGGTGCAGGCCTGTCTGCCTTTTCTGCAGCGTCAGATTGCCTTGCTCCGTCCGCAGGCGATTGTTCTGTTGGGCGCAGTGCCGTTACGTTGCTTGCTGGGGCTGGCCGGCATCAACAGATATCGTGGTTCCTGGCTGGATTATCAGGGCATCGCCGTTATGCCAACTTACCATCCCGCATATTTGCTGCGCTTCGAACAGCAGAAACGCAAGTTTATAGAGGAGAAGCGCAAGGTCTGGGAGGACCTGCAGAAAGTGATGGCCAGGCTGAAAACTTAACCGCCTCCCGGTGAACGACTCCTAAGGTAAAATCTTTTTCGGGAAGCCGTTCTTCTCAATGGTCTGGCTCAGTTCGAGCAGGGTCTGGATGTCTTCCGGGTCCAGCGAGCCGTCCGGCAGCAGAGCGGTGTTGAGCAGCAGATTACCGTTTCTGGCGGCGGTGCTTACCAGCTGGTCCCAGATTTCCGGGCTGCGGCGGTGTTTGCCGGCCTGGGTCACCTGATAGCCCAGACTGCCTGGAGTCAGGCTCAGACGCAGTTCGCGGGTCTTGCCGGGATAGCGGGACGCGAAGCCCAAAGCCGCATCGCTGTCTGCGGGGATGGCCTCCTCAAAATGGAAAAAGTCTTCATTGCCCAGTGCCCCACTTCCGAAGGATACCAGGCAGGACGGCTGCAGGGAATGGATCAGATCATACAAGTCCTGGCAGCCCAGGCGCTCCCGTCCGCCCGCGAGCACTTCGTCGAGGCCGTCCAGACGGATTGCGGCCACAGGGCCATATTGGGTCAGCAGTTCGTGCAGCTGGTCACAGACATATTCTTTGTATTCCGCCAGGTCTTGGTCATCCTCGGGCAGGCCCGGTGCCTGGCGTTGCCAGTCATGCCCGCAGGAGTATTCAAGGCAGAGTCCCAGGCCGTGATATTCACACCAGGAGGCCATTTCACCGACTAAATCGCGGTTGGCACTGGCATTGACGCTGTTAAAATCACACTTGGAAGAGGCGAAGAGGCAAAATCCGTCCCGCCAGCGGGCCGGCATGGTGATGTACCGGGCACCGATCGCAATGGCCAGTTCAACGATGGTATCGCCGGCAAAATTTTGGCAGTGGAAGCACTGTGCCAGGTGGTTGTAATCGTCGTGGGACCAGTTGTCTTGCCGGCGTGCGTCCTGGTGGGTACCAAGCAGGGAGAAGAGGCCAAAGTGCACTGCCAGCCCCAGGTGAGCGCTGTCAAACCATGCTCTTGCGGCTTGGAGAGGATCGCGCTGATACAGTTCAGCATGGTCAAACAAGTAGGTCGGGGTGCCATCGGGCAGCCCCTCGGCATTGTAGTTGATGCTTATAGCCATATCAGTAATCAATAGGTCAATTCTGGCAGGTCAGAGGGACAATCAATACCCGGTAATCGGCGGTCGATTCCAGAATCAGAGAGAAGTTTTTGCGTATCGCCAGCTGATAATGCTGTTTGGTCAGGCTGGCATTCTGACTGGCGATGAATTCAAAGCGGTTTTTTACCACCCAGCCCTGGCGTTCCGGACCAGGGATTTTTGGCCCATAATAGCTGATATTCTCCAGCCAGTGGAAGCGATCCTGCAACGGTCCGAATTCAAAGGCATAGCGCAATGCGGGATAGCAACGGAAAGAGGCCAGGATTTTGGGCGGTGGTTCGGCGGGGAGACTGCGCAGATAGCGGATGCTGGTGTCTGGCGTATCGCGGCTGAAAGTTGCGGTTTGAGCGATAGCCAGCGTGACCAGCAACAGGGTCAGGGCAATGGGTATTACCCGGGTGAGGACTTCCGTTCTGCCTTGCAGACGGCAGAGGATACTTTCCCGGATAAACAGCAGCAACGGCAGGCAGGAGAAGCAGAGCAGCAGATAGCTGGCCAGATTAAAGCGGTGGCGCAGTGAATACGGCAGCAGCCCGGCCAGATCGGCGGTCAGGCGCAGCAGATTCAGCAGCAGTGTAAAAAGCAGATAGCGATCATACTTGCGGTTCTCCGGGAAAAACTGACGCAGGAGCAGCAAAGCCAGGAATGGCAGCCAGAGCAACAGCGTGCCCCAGTTCAGAATCTCTTCCGGAGCATTCCAGAACAGGAACCTTTTATGGTAAGCCGTTATGGCGGTAGCATATTTCCACTGGATGCTGAGCGAACAGAGCATCAGCAGACCAGCCAGGCAGTTTGGCGCCAGAAAACAGAGGAACCGTCCCAGCCGGGGAGAAAGAGCCTTGGCCTGGGCTGACCATAAGGAGTAGCCCAGAAAAGCCGTTCCCAGGATGGCTGGGAAGATAGTGGAGTAGCGCGAGGCCATGGTAAAAGCGGCCAGACAGCCCCAGGCCAGGGCGCGTTTTTTATTTCCTAAGGCTTCCGGTTTGCAGGCCAGATAAACCATTATTGCCAGATGCAGCATTTCCAGAGTATAGGGCCGGATTTCAAAGGCGTAGTAGCAAAGGTGCGCAGGCAGGATGAAGATGAAGCCGGCAAATGGTGCTAACGGGCTGTCCGGCAGCCAATGCATCGCCAGGAGGGTGAAAAATCCTGCCATCAGGCAAAAAAACAGCAATGATGCCAGGCGGAAAATCCAGGGCTGGGTGGTTATTTTGGCCAGATTGTGCAGAATCAGCACATAGGCATCGGCGTCCCAGGTGATGCGGTGGTTGAAGTGGATGGCGTCCTGCCAGTCACCGCGTGGTTCGCCGTAATTGGCAAAATGATGCTGTCCGAGCGCGGCGCAGATTTGCAGGGATTCATCGTACCAGATGTTGGGATCGCCGAGGTTGCCTACCGCCAAGCCGGCAATGGCCACTATCCAGACAGTCAAGGCAATAAAAATAGTCTGTTGGCGAAAGGTCATGGCAGAATGCCGCAGAGCGGCAGCGGACGAGTTGAAATTTGTTATCGGGATTAGGGAGCGGAACTCGGGGCGAGAACAGCAGGGTGTTCAGCCCTCGGCAATTTCGCCCAGATGGGCGTTGTCAGGCAAATAGCGTGCATAATCGGCTACTGCTTCTTCCAGGGTCAGCAGGCGTTGGGTGAATCCCGCCCGGCGCAGCTTGGTGATATCCAGACAAGTATAGTACTGGTACTTGTCACGCAGATTCTCAGGCATGGGGATGAATTCAATCTCGGCGGTTTTGCCCAAGGCCGTGAACATCGCTTTGGCCAGGTCCAGCCAGGTGCGCACTGCGCCGTAGCCCAGGTTGTAGATGCCGCAGCAGTGCCGCCCACCCTGCAGGAAGAAGATGGTCATGTCGGCGGCATCCTTAACATAGAGGAAGTCACGCACCTGCTCACCGTGGCGATATTCCGGCCGGTGGGATTGGAAAAGCTGTACTTTGCCAGTGGCCTGAATCTGCTCAAAAGAGCGCAACACCATGCTGCGCATGGCGCCCTTGTGATATTCATTGGGACCGAAGACATTGGAGAATTTGACCCCCACAAAGGTTCCGCCCTGGTTATGCCCCGCCCCGCCGCGAAAATAGCCATTGTTGAGCAGATACTGGTCGAAGAGCTGCTTGGAGTAGCCATATTTGTTCAGTGGCCGCAATTTCGGGATCAGGCTTTCGTCATCGCTGAAGCCATTGGCGCCGTCGCCGTAGGTGGCGGCGCTGGATGCGTATATCATTCTGGCGTGGTATTTTTGGGCGTATTCAGCCAAGGCTTTCGAGTAGGCGAAGTTGTTGTCGGCTAGATAGCTGCCATCCTCTTCCGTAGTGGACGAGCAGGCTCCGAGGTGCAGGATGGCATTGAACCGCGGCAGTTTCTCCAGCTGAGGCAGGAATTGATCCTTCTCAAAGTAGTCTTGGAAATTCAAAGCGCGCAGATTCTGCCATTTTACGCCGCAGCCGAGATGATCGACAATGACGATATTCTGGTAGCCGAGCTGATTCAGGCGCCAGCAGATGGCGCTGCCGATCAACCCCGCCCCGCCAGTCAGTAAAATTCGGTCATGGTTATGAGACTGCATGGTGTCTGATCCTGAAGAGATGAATCAGTTTCGAAAAATCTGCAGGTGAGCGGCCAGCTGCGGCGAGAAACTGATTGGGTTGAGAAAAATTCTGCGGCCGAGGGATGCAGTAGTGGACCGGTCATAACCCACCACCAGGTGTCTCCGCAACCAGGCAGAAACCAAGCCAATGGCCTGGTATTTGCCCACTTCCTCCCAGTATCGGCCCGGGGCTACAGACCAACTGCCGGCAGGATGCGTTCCATGGTCTTCTGGGCGACTGCCCGCGCCCGGGCGGCACCATCCTGGAGGATGTCCTCCACCAGCTGAGGCTTCTCCTGCAGCTTTTTGCGCCGAGCACGCATTTCGGCAAAATACTCACTGTATTTTTTGAACAGCGCCTCTTTGGCATGGCCGTAGCCCATCCCCCCGGCGCGGTAGCGCTGCCGCAGTTCAGCTTGTTCTTCCGGGGTGGCCATGAGTTTGTAGAGTGCAAACACATTGCATTTATCGGGGTCTTTAGGCTCTTCCAGCGGAGTGGAGTCGGTGACGATCTTCATGAATTTGCTGCGCACCGGCTTGCCTTCCCCGAAAATCTCAATCGTATTGCCATAGCTTTTGGACATCTTCTGCCCGTCCAGGCCCGGCACGACCGCGACTTCTTCCTGAATCATGGGTTCGGGCACAACCAGCAGCCCTTCGCCATAACGATTGTTGAAACGCAACGCCAGGTCGCGGGTGACTTCCAGGTGCTGCTTCTGGTCTTTGCCGACCGGTACCACCTGGGTATCATAGAGGAGGATATCGGCGGCCATCAGCACCGGGTATGCCAGCAGGCCGTGGTTGGCCTCCAGCCCGTGTGCCAGCTTGTCTTTATAGGAATGGCAGCGTTCCAGCAGCCCGATAGGGCAGATGCAGCTCAGAATCCAGCTCAATGTCTGCACAATGGGGACATCTGACTGCCGGAAGAAGACGGTTTTTTCCGGGTCCAGCCCGCAGGCCAGGAAATCCAGGGCGACATTGAAAGTGCGTTCACGCAGCAATGCCGGTTCGGGCATGGAGGTCAAGGAATGGAAATTGGCAATAAAATAAAAGCACTGGTTGTCAGCCTGCATCTCCAGAGACTGACGCATGGTGCCAAAATAATTCCCCAAATGCAGAGTGCCGGAAGATTGAATGCCGGTCAGGATGCGTTTGCCAGACATAATAAATGATTCCTCAGGAACAGACAAAAGTGGTGATGTAAATTCTATAATATATACTGATTGCCGCTGTTTTGCCAGCAGGAGCCCACGCCCGCAGCAATGCGATACAGCGATGCGATGCGCAGTGCCCAAGAATCAGAATCTCGAAAAATATATTTTACCCTTTCCCGGCTTGCAGTCCTTAAACGAGGGTATAAATTTCCCGTGGCAAGATTGTTATCCACTAAAAAACGGATGAGTTGAATTTTATCTGAACCATGGATCTTATTCCGGCGGCGCGGTTTTGGTGCGCATCGGCCGGCATGAGCAAAAGCAGTCATAGTATGCCTAAAAAAACTTTGATTTTCAGTCTTCCCTGGTATAAGGTCGAGGAGGCCTGCCGGGAACAGACAATGCGCGAAATCTCCACTTGGGGGGTGCGCAAGTTGGTGGTACCGCAGTATTTCTGGCAGCCGGATAATCCCGGAATGCTGTCTCGGATGCAGGGTCTGGCCAGACGATATGGAATGACTTTCGCCGCTGCCCACGGTCTGCTGGGGCCGGAGAACGACTTAAGCTGTGCCGGGCCGGAGGCGATGGCTGCCCACCAGCAATTCCTGGCTGAACTGGCTGCGGT
>JAAZIZ010000360.1 GCA_012800565.1 Lentisphaerota bacterium | reverse complement strand
TTTTTTCAGGTCGCGGGTGACTTCAGCGATTCTGGCCTGCTGTTTTTCCAGTTCGTCGAGTTTATCTGCAGTATTCTGCAGTACTGCTGTGGCCTCTTCCAGAATCCGCCGGGCATTGTTCATCCGCCATTGATTAAGGACATTGAGCACTTCCAGCAGAGTCCGCAGGACGTCTTCCTGGAGGGGAATGCCGGCGGACAGTTTCCTGCCCTCAAGCAATTCCGTCGCCTGGAGTGACTTATCATAAGCCTTGCCCTCCTCCAGCAGCTTATGCGCCTGCCGGGCCTGCAGCGCAAAATCATCCTCGGAGCGCATTTCGGCCTGGTCCAGGCAGATATCGGCAAACGCCAGAATATCTTCCGAGATGGAATCCTGGTTATGGACCAGTGCCTCAAGCGAGACATCCTCGTTCCGGCTGAGTTTTTTGCTCTCGTCGAGGTTGTGTTTTTGCTTTTTCACCAGCCTTTGCAGGAAAGCGAACATATCTCGCTTATCTTTTTGGGACTGTTCGGCCTTGAGGCCGTCAGCCAGTCCGGTCAGGGCGGCCAGGATGCGGGTTTCCCAGATTACAGCCTGCTGCAGCAACGGTGCTTTATCGCTGGTCCGATGCAGTTGATCGAAGACATCCAGCACTCTGAGCATCTCTTCGTTGATCAGGCCGCTGAGGACATCCGCCAGGCCACCGAGAATTTCCCGGAATTCGAGTATCTGCACCGCCTGCTGCCGGATTTGCAGCTGCTCATTTTCGGCGCTGCTGACAGCGTCCGGAGGGACGTCTTTATGCAGCAGGGCCAAATCGGCCAGGCTCTGCGTTGCCTGCAGATTCCGGCGCTGTTTTTGGATCAGCTCTGCCAGGACAGACTCTGTGCTTTGCAGCTCTTCGGCCTGTTTTTCCTGGTCTTTCCCGGGATCGGAAAAGACCACTTGCAGCAGCGGCGAGTAGCCGCGCCGCTGTTCCGGCTCCCGGCCATAATCTTCGGCCCAGACCCGGAAACGCAAGCATTCTCCGCTGCGGGCCTTGAAGCTGGCGGTATCAATCAGGAATCGCCCCGGAAAGCGAAGTGGCCGTTCCTGCTCCGGACTGGCGGTGCGTATTTGCTCCGGCGGAGCATTATCCAGTACCTGCTCCAGCCCGACTCTGGCGATGGCATAGTCGTCCTCGGCCAGGAAGCCGACGGCCAGCGGTTCCCCTTTCTGGATTGTGATTTTCAGCGGTGTCTCGACCAGGGTGACCTTCGGCTGGCGATCGGGCAGGATCAGCAGCGGCAGAGCGATATCAGACTCAACTCCGGCCACCAGGCGCACGCTGAGATTGCCTTGGGCGGCAATCGGGCCATGGAACGTGAAGTTTTTGCTGTTCAGGTCATTGAGTTCCTGGATAACTTTATTGCCTTGCAGGAGCAGTGCTTTCTGCAGTACAGGCTCTGCACTGCCTTTGAAGACCAGCAACGAATCTGCGGGCACCCCCAAGTCCTGACTGCCGGGTTTCAAGGTATAAGATTTTTTGCCGGTACTCTCCGGCGGGGTGACTCTGGCCTCCCAGTCCACCAGAGCCGGTGGCGAGACGATCTCCAGTTTGAACCAGGGCGAAACTGCGTCCCCGGCCAGGATGCGATATTTACCGGGCCCGAACAGGGCGGTGCTCTGACCGCTGAAAGTGCTGTGCTCATCCTCATCCGGCAGCAAGGTCAGGGTGATATCCTGCTGCCCCTCCTGAACGATGCAGGCTTGTGCCGAGGCGGGGATTTTTCCGGCCAGAACTGCGCTCAGGGCGAGTTCCTGTCCGCGGCGCAACGAGCAATCTCCTGGCAGTACCTGGGCGATTCTGGTCGCGGTGACCGGCTGGGTCTGGGAGAACGGCGCGAGTATGCGCAATACGCTCTGCCTGGCCGCCAGAGGTGAGTAGCAGAACAGAGCCAGCCACAGCACCAGCAAAATGCAGCTGCTGCGCTGCAGCATTTTCGGCAGCCGGCGGGAAAGCAGTTCTGCAGGTCTGACGCTGAGCAAGTCCAGCGGTGCTTCCTGCAACACTGCGCTGATGATCTCCTCGCCCACCTGTCCGCCTTCCAGGAACTGCACTGCATTGATCAGGGAATTGCGCATTCCCGGCTTGGCGGTTTCGATCAGGGCGGCCAGGGCCTGATTAGTCAAACGCCGCCTGTAGCAGCGGATGCAATGCCACACTCCCGCGGCGGCACCTGCCAGCAGCACCAGAAAGAACCCATAGCGGATGCTGACCGGAAGCCCTCCCAGGCACAAATCCATAGTGGTTCCGAACCACAGCCATGCTGCCGCAGCCAAGATCAGGGCGACGCCGGCGCTGATTGCCAGCCGGCGCTGGCGCTGGCACCCCAGCCTCTGCAACTCCTGCAGCAGATTATCGTATTGCGTCAGCATAATCGACTCTGATGTCCTGGCCAGAATGTCTGAATTTTATTGCCTGGCGGGCGTCAGGCAATAAGCATATCCCGGTGCAATTTCTGGGCTTCTTTCTCCAGTCCAAGGGCGCGCAGCAAGGCGAATGCGAAATCCACTGCTGCTCCTGGCCCGCAGGCAGTGATAATTTTGCCGCAGACCTGGACTCTGGCGCCGGTGTACTTCCCGGCGCTGATTTTTTTCTCAAACGATGGGTAGCAGGTATATTCCACGCCTTCGAGCAGGCCAGCTGCTGCAAGTACTATGGGTGCGGCGCAGATGGCTGCGGCCCAGCCGCCCTTTTCGCAGACTGCCTGCCCCAGCAGCCGGGCACCTTCGCTGGCGGCCAGGTTGCTTGACCCCGGCATCCCGCCGGGATAGACCACCATTGCCAGATCGTCGGTATTCAAATCTTCCAGCAGGCAATCTGTGAGCAGAGTTAAGCCATGTGCACCTTGCACACCGCCTTGCGCATCGGGTTCGACGCCGGCAAGCACCACCTCCACGCCAGCCCGACGCAGAATATCCACTACCGAGACGGCTTCTATTTCTTCGAAGCCGGGAGCCAACAAAACCGCAACTTTAGTCATAATCATTCTCCTTGGCTGCATCCTGAAAAGATGGCAGACGATATTTGCCACCCCTGCTGGCAGCGCAATGCTGATACGGGACAAAAAAACCGGGCACAGAGAAAATTTAGTGCTGCCGGCCGCTCTTGTCAAGTTAAACCTCTCTTCCCTCCTCTTCCCGCGCTGCGGGAAGAGGAGGGAAGAGAGGTATGGTGGGTGGTTCTCATTTCCCAGGGTAGGCCGCTATGCGGCCAACCCTGGGCTTTGAAGATGGCAACCCCGTTGCAGCCTTTTTTAAGGGTCAATTGATTAGACACAAATTTTTCCGCCATCCCGGCAGGTTACTTGAACCGGAAGTCAAGCTTGAAGCCATACAGCCATGGAACGGCTGCGGATACCCC
>JAAZIZ010000359.1 GCA_012800565.1 Lentisphaerota bacterium | reverse complement strand
GCGTAGCGACCCTGGTCTTCTGCATCTGGGTATTCTTGCTGCCGGTGGAATCGTGGGATGTCCCGCTACCGGTCTCAGTGCCGGTTTCAGTCCCAGTCTCAGTACCGGTTTCAGTACCGGTACCGGTACCGGTACCAGTCTCAGTACCGGCAGCGCTGTCCTCTCCCGCAACGGCAGCGATACTGCCCCCTTCGCCGGCGGTGTCACTGTGCGGAGACGCATCCGCCGGGCTGGCCGCCTCTGCGGCGGCGCTTGGAACCTGAGTGAGCAAATGCTCCATTTCCTTTTCGTCTGCAGACAGAAAAATACATTTAAGACTGCTTCCGATCTGGATTTCCTGCCCCGGGGACAGGGTTGCCCGTTCATACAGAACCCGCCCATCCATAATGATTCCAGCAGTGCTGAGATTCTCAACACTGGCGGTCTCACCAGTCAGGCGGATAACGAAGTGCTTCCCCGAGACATCGGCATTATCAACCCTGACCGTGGCCGTGCGCGAACGCCCGACCAGGGTCTCCCCCGGTTCCAGCTTCTGCACTACAAGGTCTTTGCCGGCAGCATCAACGATTTTCAGAAAAAAAGCCATATTCTGCTTGCATCCACTAATTGTTGCCCAAAAACCTTTCAAGTATGCCAGTTTCGCGCAGACGGATATACAGCGGCACCAGAATCACAATAAACACCGCTGGCAAAATAAAGACGGCCATCGGGAAGATCATCTTTGAGGGCGCCACATTGATACGGGTCTCAGTGGCCAGGAAATATGCCTGCCGGATTTCCTCGGACTGTACTTTCATAACCCCGGCAATGGAAGCCCCGCTGTCCAGACTGGTAGTAATGGCTCCAATGAAACGTGAAAGATCGTCGTTCTGCACCCGTTGCTCCAGATTGCGGAAAGCATCAGAGCGGCTCTTTCCCAATTCCATCTCCCGCAAAAAAAGTTCAAATTCGGCGCTCAAGTCTCCGTGCAACCCCAGTCCGACATAGTAATGCACCGCGGCGTTGAATTCCAGCCCTGCACTCAGGCAGGAGTTCAGCAAATCGATCGCGAAAGGCAGGTTGCGGGATATCTGCTGCATCCTCCGGGCGGCCTTCCTGCGGACATAGCGTTCCGGCAGCAGCACCGCCAGAACCAGCAGCACGATCAGCAGAAGCGTACACAGCGACCAGCTCAGAGACAGGAACACCTTGCCCAGAATCACCACCACCAAGGCCAGAAAGATAAATGTGATCTGGGCACCATAGACCTCCGCCACAGTAAAACCTGTGCCGGACTGCACCAGGATTTTCTTCAGCCGCAGCGTCCGCAACGGAAAAGACTCCGCCAGACGCTCTCCCAGCTCATAGGCAAACAATTCAACCAGAGGCTTGAAAACCCCTAAGCCGCGCGGATATATGCGCTTTCCAGAGTCTTTTTTCTCCGTCGCACCGGGGAAAAACCACAGTGACAGAAAAAAAACACTGAAGAAGATCAGCACCAATGTCAGCAACATCGCCGTCGGCATACATTCTCCAGAATTAGAGCTATCTTGGGAACCAGGGCCGAGTATGCGCAACCCTGGACTCAGAAACGAACCTTGCCGATGGAACGCAAGGCTTTGAATCCGATTAATTCCAGCACTACAATAGTGGCAATGCCCCACCAGCCAGTCTTAGTAGTCAGCAAAGGACGCATCAGTTCCGGGTCCAGAAGGTACAGAACCAGAAATACCGGAATGGGCAGCAGAATCATGCACAAGGACTCGAAATTAAACTGCGCGGTCAGACTGCGGATTTTACCTTCCATCTCCTTGCGCTTGCGAATGGTGTGAATCAGGTTCTCCAAAACTTCCGCAATGCTGCCGCCGGAACGGATGGCCACACAGACCGTAGCTGTGAACAACTGCAAATTCTCACTGCTGATACGATCATTCATCCGTTTGATGGCCTCACTCAACTCAACCCCCAGGCGGTATTCCGCCAGCATCAGGGAAAAATCCTGCCGGATAGGATTGCCGAGATGCTCAATGGCCAGCTCAATGGCATTGGGAAGAGCAAAGCCGGAACGCAAATTGCCGACCACCGCCACGGTGAAATCCAACATCTGCATCTCAAACTTCCAGTTCCGCCGGGAAATGCGCCAGGCAATCACCCGCCCCGGCAGAATATACAAGACAATGCCACCCAGCACGGCCAGCAGAAAACAAAGCCAGAACTCCAACGCCAGGTACATGCACAGCAACAACACCAGACAGAACCCCAGACCGGCGCAGAACAGCTGTATCAATGCAGTACGCTCAGGGTTGCTGACTTGGCGCAGGGCATACATCTCGGCCGCCGTACCCGAAGCCCGGGGCTGAAAAAAATACACCGGAAACAACCCCGCCACGGTTAAAAACACCGCGGCGAACACCAAACCCAAAATTATGTACTCATTGGTTAACATAAATGTCGGAATTCAGAAAAGAAACCACCCTGCTGGCTATATCAACTCCCCTGCTGGGTAAAAACTGCCATGTCCAGCTGCAGCATGCCGCGCTCACGCATCGTATCAATAAAAGCCGGGACGCTCCCGCTGGCCAGAAATTCCCCCTCAACCTTGCCGTCACTGCCCAGGCCAGTCTGGCGGTAGACGAAGATATCCCGCATCGTTATCGTATTGCCTTCGCGGCCTGTAATCTCAGAAATCTGCACTATCTTCCGGCTGCCGTCAGCCAAACGCGCCAGATGCACCACAAAATTGATGGCCGAGGCAATCTGTTCCCGAATCGCATTGACTGGCAGTTCAAAACCGGACATCAGAACCATATTTTCCAGGCGTGCCAGGCCATCCTGGGGACTGTTGGCATGAATGGTGGTCAGAGACCCCGCATGGCCGGTGTTCATGGCCTGCAGCATGTCCCAGGCTTCCCCCCCGCGGCACTCCCCGACGATAATCCGATCCGGACGCATCCGCAAGGAGTTGATCACCAGTTCGCGGATGCTGACCTTGCCCTTGCCTTCGATATTGGCCATCCGGCTCTCCAGCCGCACCAGATTCTCGTGGTTCAGACGCAATTCGGCTGAATCCTCAATGGTCACCAGGCGCTCATTGAGGGGAATGAAATGACTGAGCACATTGAGCAACGTCGTCTTGCCGGTACCCGTACCGCCAGTTACCACAATGCTCTGCCGCAAACGCACCTTCTCATGCAAAAACAGCGCCATCTCCTGGGACAGGCTGTCATAACTTATCAAATCATCAGTAGTCAGGTATTTCTTGCCGAACTTTCTGATGGTTATCGAAGCGCCGTCTATCGCCAGAGGCGGAATAACCGCATTCACCCGCGAGCCATCCGGCAAACGGGCATCGACCATCGGGCTGACTTCATCAATGTGCCGCCCAATCGGCTCGACGATGCGCTGAATGATCGAAAGCAGATGCCGCTCGTTGAAAAACCGCACCCCGGTCTTGTAGATCACGCCTTTCTTTTCCACATAGACCAAATCCGGGCCGTTGACCATGATCTCATCTATGTCGTCAGCCCGCAACAAGCCGGATAATGGTCCCAAATTAACCAGATCATCCAGCACCGTGTCACGAAAAACATCGGCGGGAATTTTCTTCGGCAATTCATGCCAGAAATCCCGCATCACCTTCTGGACTGCGATATTGATGTTATGCCGGAAATCCCGCCGGGCGAAATCCTTGGCGCTGATTTCCCCCAAGTTGAGCTCCCGCAGCACACTCTCATGGATGCGCTGCTTCAAGTCCATCATCGCTCCTGTATAGAGCAGACTGGCATACTTGAATTCCTCAATGGTCACCAGGCGCTCATTGAGGGGAATGAAATGACTGAGCACATTGAGCAACGTCGTCT
>JAAZIZ010000358.1 GCA_012800565.1 Lentisphaerota bacterium | reverse complement strand
GGGACGTATGGATGGGACAATGGGACCGGTAAGCTAAAATTGCTCATCCCGTGGTCCCATTATCGCATTGTCTCATCCATGCGGCCAATCGGCCCAGGCAATTCCCCGAGCCCCGCATGCCGCCCTATTGATCCCATTAACAAAATTTCGAGCTTTTACAAAAATTATCAGTCACCTCGGCTTGTTTTACATTTTTTGTAAATTATCTTAACATCAATGCTTTTTTTGCCTGGTTCCTGATAGTTTTTCTATTTCTTAAACCTGGCATATTTTCTGCTGATAAAGCCATTATATTTTTTCTGGTTTTTATCTCATTTCACTTGACAGGAGCATTCGGTCATGAGCAACCTGAACAGGATGCGCGCTTCGCAATCCATTGCCAGCGGCGATGAGCTGCCAATACCCGCTTTCAGCGGCCCGTTCAGCCTGGACTTTTATGGTGAAGATGTATTTCATTGCCAGGTCATCCGCCAATATCTGCCGCACAAGGTTGCTGAGAATCTGCTGGCCACCATCAATGAAGGCCAGCCCTTGGATGCTGCCATTGCCGACGATGTCGCCCATGCCATGAAAGAATGGGCTTTGTCGCGCGGGGCCACTCATTTCACCCATTGGTTCCAGCCTTTGACCGGCGGAACCGCCGAGAAGCACGACTCATTTCTGGAGCCAACCCGCCCGGCCCAGGCAATCATGGCTTTCTCCGGCAAGAATCTCATCGTCGGTGAGCCCGATGCCTCCAGCTTCCCTTCCGGCGGTCTGCGCTGTACTTTTGAGGCCCGGGGATACACCGCCTGGGACCCCACCAGCCCGGCTTTCATCAAACGCCATGTCAACGGCGCGACCCTCTGCATCCCTACTGCGTTCTGCTCTTTCAACGGTGAGGCATTAGACAAAAAGACGCCGTTGCTGCGCTCTCTGCAGACCCTTGATCGGGCCTGCAAGCGCCTGATGAATCACTTTGGCCTGCCGGAGCAGCATACCACGGTAGCCGTTGGTCTGGAGCAGGAGTATTTTTTGCTTGACAAGAAGTTCTACTGGCAGCGCCCGGACCTGGTTCAGACCGGCCGGACACTGTTCGGGGCTCCTCCGGCCAAGCATCAGCAGCTGGAAGACCACTATTTTGGCTCTATCCGCCCCCGTATCTTGAAATTCATGACCGAGGTCGAGCTGGATTTGTGGAGATTGGGCATCCCCGCCAAGACCCGCCACAATGAAGTCGCGCCAGCCCA
Organism: Lentisphaerota bacterium; assembly: GCA_012800565.1. Taxonomy (GTDB): domain Bacteria; phylum Verrucomicrobiota; class Lentisphaeria; order Oligosphaerales; family Oligosphaeraceae; genus JAAZIZ01. The sequence goes on along the minus strand of JAAZIZ010000358.1, from coordinate 6,263 downwards.
GTTTGAACTGGCGGCGACGTACGAGGAAGCTAACCTTGCGGTCGATCACAATATGCTGGTGATGGAAATCCTGCGCCTGGTTGCTGAGCGCAATGGCCTGATCTGCCTGATGCATGAAAAGCCTTTCGCCGGCGTCAACGGTTCCGGCAAGCACAACAACTGGTCCCTGAATTATGGCAATCAGAATCTCCTGGACCCAGGCAAGGACCCGATGCAGAACGCCATCTTCCTGACCGTGCTAAGCGCCGTAATCCGGGCCGTCGATCTGCACAGCGATCTGCTCCGGGCGGAGACTGCCAGCTCCGGCAACGATCACCGCCTGGGTGCCAACGAAGCCCCGCCGGCCATCATCTCAATGTTCCTGGGCGAGCAGCTCACCGAAATCATCTCTCAGCGTGAAGCCGGCGGCAACAACTCCAGCAAACCATCCTGGAAGATGCAGATTGGTGTCGATACCTTGCCGCCTTTCCCGCGTGATGCCACCGACCGCAACCGCACCAGCCCGATGGCCTTCACTGGCAACAAATTTGAATTCCGGGCGCCAGGTGCCAGCCGCTCCTGTTCTGGTGTCAATGCGATCCTCAACACCATCGTCGCTGAATCGTTTGATTTCATCAGCGACCGGCTGGATAAGCTCAACGCCGGCAATCCGCGTGATTTCAACCAGGGGCTGCAGGTGATTCTGCGTGACATCCTGCGCAAACACCAGCGCATCATCTTCAATGGTGATAACTACTCGGAAGCCTGGCGGGTGGAAGCAGGCAAACGAAAACTGCCCAACACCCGCGACACCCTGGAGGCGATTGCTGCTTTCAAGAATGAGAAGAACCTGCAGATGTTCGAAAAATACCGCGTCTTCTCGGCAGCCGAGCTGTCTTCCCGTTACGAAATATCTCTGGAGGAATATACCAGGAAGATCAACATTGAGGGGACAGTGGCCCTGGAAATCGTGCGCAGCATGATTATTCCCGCAGTTGCAGAGGAATTCAAACGCCTGACTGAGGCCTTGCTGGCAGCCAAGCAATGCGACCTGCGCGCCGGGCAGTCCAGTCTGCAGGCTCTCGCAGAACAGCTGGGTGAGGGGCTGGATACCTTGCGTGAACGCTGCATTCTGCTGGAAGAGGCTCTGCGCGGCACGCCGCAGGCAGTAATCAACTGCATGGCAGGCTTGCGCCGCACGGTCGACAACCTGGAGCATGTGGTCGCGGATGATTTCTGGCCGTTGCCGAAATACCGCGAGATGCTCTTCCTGTACTGACCCCTCAAGCCCCTGCGACATGCCGATGCCTTCTGGTAAGTCGCAGGGCGGTATTATAAAATCTGGCAGGCTGCGGTAAGCATTGCGCGGAAATGATCCGGCTGGCAGGCCGGGCTCTCAGTCCAGCAGCGCAGCCAGGTCTCGCTTGCCATAATATTCCGGCAGTCCTGAAACGAAAGGCGCCGCCAGTGCCGGGCTTGCGGTCTGCAGCCGCTTCTGCTCATCAAGGAGCTTCTCCCCTCTGAGTCCTTCGACCCAGTGCAGAACCTCATCCGCCATCGGGGTCTCCAGATCGAGCTGCTGCGCGAACCATTTGGCGATGCAGATGCCATAGTAGATATCATCGCTGAAAAACCGGTGCCTGATGTCGAATCCCCACTTGCCGTTGGGCAGCTGCACCACCGGTGTGCGGATTTCCCGCAAGGTCTTGGAATTCACAAAAGTGGACAGGATGTCTGCATTGCTGGAAGCATAGCTGAAGCGTTCCAGAGCGAGATAATCCAGCATAAAGGGGAATGCCTTGGCCGGGAAGCGTCGGCGAAGTTCCTGCCGGATGCGGGTGTAGTCATCATCCAGGCGCTGCAAATACTCCACCGACAACTGGTCGTAGTCGCGGTAGAAATAAGGCACTGACTCAGCTGAATCCCATTGCCCGCCGCTGACCTGCGCCAAAGCATAACAGCGGGTAGGATGAATGATCTGATTGTCCACCGAGAGGGTCAGGGAAATAAAATCCGGTGACTGCTGCGCTTCGCCGGTACCAAACCAGCGCAAACTGATATTATCAAAGATTTCCTGCTTCAGCAAAGCAAAATCACGCCCTGGATGCAACGCGACACAATTCCTCGCTTTACCGCCATAAGTGATACCCAGACGACCGTATTCGCCGATACGGGCAATCCAGGGGATCAGCCCGAAAGCAAAATATTTGAGATTCGGCAGGCTGTACTTGCGCTGCACTTCCTCAACCATCCAGTTGAAACCGCCCTGGCCGTAAATGGTCCCCAGCCAGACCTGCTGCTGCGGGCGCAGATAGCGGGCAATCTCATGCAAAGCCGGACGGTATTGATTGACCGGCATGCACAGGATTATCACCTCGGCCCGGGGGACCAGCATCCCGGGCTGGTTGCTTACCATCGCCAGACGCCCTGTGACGGTAAAGGCTTTCTCGTGGCGCTCATTCCAATATTCCGCTGCCACCTCCTGCGACCAGCGCGACGGTGCCCCCAGGGTATACAGCGATACCTCATGCCCCGCAGCAGCCAGCATCGGCGCAATGATATGCGCACTGTTGCCGTCACCATATATCAATACTTTCATGTGTGCCTCCGTCGGTTAAAAACAGCTGGACCAGAAAAATCCGCTTCCTGACTGATATTGGTAAATTGTGAACTATATTATCAAATGCGTATTTTCCAACTCCGGACCGCGATAATTTCAACTCTCCAATCTCGAAAGGACATTATGAACACCGATGGCAAAATCCCTTTCTGCAAGCCCAGCACCATCAGCGCCTGGAAGCGCGGGCTGGAAGCGTTGAAACCCAGCCCTGCCCAACTGCAGCACGGGCTGGAATTGCACCAGAATCTGTTCGTGATGGATGGTTTTGCATTCCTGCCAGTCGGCATCTGGGATGACGAGCTGATCAAGCAGTGGAATGACCTCAAGGACTCTTTTGTCGGCGCCCGCGAGCTGAGCAAACGCATGGAACAGGCCCGGGAAACTGCCATGACCAGAAATGTCGACTCCGCCAATGAATTCGTGGCTGCAGTACGCGGCACCGGCCTCAAATGCATGGTCCAGACTGTTGCGGAGGGTAAATCACGCCAGGAAGATATCTTCCGCATGTCAAACAATTTCCAAGTCCTGCGCACTTTCCGCAATACCCTCGTGCAGGCCGGTTCGGTGGAGGAAATCGCCGAAGCCAACGCCGCCGGCAAAGTCGCAGTAGTCTGGAGCATCAATGGGCCGCCGCTGGCCGGCGAACTACAGGAACTCGACCAGGAGCTCAGCTGGATCGATACCTGGTATTATCTCGGCGTCAGGCTGATGCACATGACCTACAACCGGCGCAATCTGGTCGGAGACGGCTGCGCCGAAGATACTAATGCCGGCCTCAGCGCCCTGGGCAAAGACCTGATCGCTAAGTTAAACCAAACCGGCATTATCGTCGATACCTCTCACAGCGGTCGTCAGACTACCCTTGAGGCTGCCAAATACTCCAGCAAGCCGATGATGGCCAGCCACACTGCCGCCTGCGGCGTCTTCGATTACATGCGCTGCAAAACCGATCCGGAGCTGAAAGCCATCGCCGACACTGACGGCCTGGTCGGGGTCTACGGACTGGCCAATATGCTCGGCCACAACGCCACTATCAATACCATGCTTGATCATATCGACTACATCGCCAGGTTGATTGGCGTGGAGCATGTATCCATCGGCACCGACAATATGTACCAAAGCGGCTGGCCGGAAGGAGTCAGGGGCTATCCTAAGGCCCGCTTCACAGGCAATACCTGGTGGGGGAACTGGACCCGGCCCGGCGGCAGGCCGGTCCCGTCTTCGGATGAATCGAGCGCGGGCAGCCTGGCCTGGACCAACTGGCCGCTGTACACAGTCGGCCTGGTGATGCGCGGTTACTCCGATGACGATATAGCCAAGATCATGGGCCAGAATTTCCTGCGGGTGCTGAAAGCCAACGAGCCGGAGCGGATGGTGCACAACGCCGATCTGGCAATACATTGATCCGGCCGCCGGTAAAGCAGTTTTTTCCGGCGGGGCAGGACGACCTACCCCGCCGGAGCATCAGACCTGGGTCACTGCCTGTCGGTTGAAAGTAATTTCATCAATATCGTGGCTGTACTTCATCATCAGCCGGTTCTTCTCCCGCAGCTGCCACACCAGATCAGCACCGAACAGAAAAGTATTCTCATCTTCCGGACAGCTGGCGTGGGCGACCAAATCGGGAAATTCCTCCAGTAATTCTATCAGGCGCAAAGTATTATAATATTCGTCAGTTACCACCAAAGTCATAAAATCGCGGTTGGCGGTGCGCAAGCCGTCCCGGACCCGGTCCAGCTGGGACTGAAAACACAGCACATTCTTGATATTGCGCACAAAGCAATGACAAGCCGCAACCCGGGCCAGGCGTAGTTTGTCAGCGCCGGACTTCTGCAGGGATTTTTCCGCCTCGGACAATAATTCCAGGATGTATTTGAGAACCTGCACCGAGCGGTCTGCGGCCGTTGCGGTAGTTGCAATACAGACCCAGCGGTTGCCGTGATAATCAAGCAGGTCATTTTCCACTTCCTCACCCAGAGCGTTGAAGATATGCCGGCTGTAATACGCCTTCTCTTCTGCAGGCACGCGCTCCGGCTTGGCCAGCAGCGGCCGGGTCAGCCAACGCTCGCTCATTGAGCCATAGAACATAATGCTGGCCACAAAACATTTGCGCAGCATCTGCAACGCGCGGTCCAGCTGCAAAAAACCGTCACATAATTGCATGGCATCGGACTGAGGTTCATAATTCCGGAAAAATTCACTCAGTCGCAGCAGCCGTTCAGTATCCCCGGAGCTGCGCCGGCCGGTAAAGGCCTTGAAGAGCTCAGGGTATAGTCCGCCGGGGCGGAACAGATTGCGTGGGTCTTCGATGCCGAAACGCACCGTAGTGGCGCCATTTTCGGCCGCCAGGTCCAGCCCCAGCGGCACCGCCACTGGATTCTCCAGCAGCAACGGTTTATCCTGCGAGGTACGCAGGAGATACACCTTGTCCTCTCCAAGCGTGGTAGTGAAAGCAAAGGGACCGGTATAAGTCCAGTTGGTCTGAATCGACATACCGGCGAAAGACGCTTCCGGCCAGCCGGTTTTAACCGCCTCCAGGAAAGTGCTTTCGCGCTGGGTACGGGTGATATTCCGGCAGCGGTCCGGACCATTTGGACCGGGGTAGAGTTTGCCCCAGCACATCCCGGCCCCGGAATCCCCCGTGGTGATTTCGATGTAATCGATCATCGGCGCAGCCTGCGCCATGGCCCGGCTGGACTCGCGGTACATTTCCAGGATTTCCGGATGGTCGACACAAGGGGCAAAATAGCTCTGCTTGCTGCGCCAGCCAAAATCACAGCGCGGTCCCCGCCAGTCAGGATGATCGACATAAGCCTCCTCAGGCAGGAACAAGGCTTCGGCACAGACGAAAGAGCCTTTCAGGTCCAAATCCGACAGAACCGCACCGAACTGCTCCAGGCGCGCCAGGTTGGCATCAGCATACTCGACCGGGATATACCGGCGCAGCGCCTCCGGTACATGAAATTTAAAGAAAGCCGGAAAAACCGCCGTGTATTCGGTGTAGTAATCGTAATCTGTACACCACTGACCGTTATTGCGCAACTGCCAGCGGGCCCGGCCGGTCATGGCGCAACCCAAATCAATATGGGTAAAGCCGGCATCGCGGGCCACTTCCGCCATATTGCGGAATTCATCTGCCGACAACGGACGATTGAAAGCCGAATAGCCGGGAAACAAAATCAGCTTGCTGAAACTCATCGACTCACTCCTTTGCTGCGCCGATAATTAAAATCAGGGGTGGAGGCCCCAATGACAGGGTAGGCTGAAGCCCATCTTGTGGGATACAGAAAAATGTAGCCGTGTTTGTCGATTTTTCCATCCGGAAAATGCATTATCCCAAGTAACCCGGCAACCGTTCACTTAGGGCCAGCGGCCTGCAGGGCCGCTGGCAAAACTCTGGGCGGGGCTAACAACCCCAACGGGGCCGCCTGGAGTCCGGCAAAACTCTGGGCGGGGCTAACAGCCCCAACGGGGTTGCCTGGAGTCCGGCAAAACTCTGGGCGGGGCTAACAACCCTAACGGGGCCGCCTGGAGTCCGGCAAAACTCTGGGCGGGGCTAACAGCCCCAACGGGGCCGCCTGGAGTCCGGCAAAACTCTGGGCGGGGCTAACAACCCCAACGGGGTTGCCATCTTCAAAGCCCAGGGTTGGCCGCTGTGCGGCCT
>JAAZIZ010000357.1 GCA_012800565.1 Lentisphaerota bacterium | reverse complement strand
TTCGTGTCTTTTCGTGTGGTTCGTGGTTAAAAAAGACAGTCCCGGCACCCTCTTACGAATAGTTCCTGGTAGCAATGATATTGATACCGGTTTCCAGGATGTTGGGTAACAGGACATCACCGACTTTGACCGGGAGCTGGGGCTTTATTTTACGAATTTCCTCGAGGCATTCCCCGATCCGCTCTTTGGGAAAAGGCCGGTCTGTACGCACGCTTAGCGGCAGAATCCGATCCGGTATCAGGATAGAGGCAGTGACCATTCTTGCAGGGTGGAGACATTCCTGACGCGCATAGCTTTCACCGCGACGGCAGCTGTGCCCGCTCACTTCACGACATTCCCCATCTTCGATTGTCACTTCCATTTGGCAGCCGATTGGGCAGCCAATGCAAGTAAGCTCCTTTTTCATTCCACCACCTTGACTGTCAACCTTTCCTTAACTTCACGCCCGGCAAAATCCTGCGGTTTCAGAGTAATGGAGGTCATTTCGCCCGGTGTCAGGATGCGACGTTTGCTTCGATACAGGGACACCCCGTCGGCTTCTACTACCAGAGAAGCGTTTTGAAACACACCCGTCGGCCGGAAACTCAGCTTCACTGGTTTCTGCAACGACAACAGCGACAGGCGCTGCGGTACTGTTCCGCGCACCCCAAAGCCGTCCTCGATACGAATATATTCCACATCGCCGCCACGCTCTCTGATAAACGCAGCAGCGGCCTGACCCGCCCGGGCGGATTCCTCTGAAACATGATCAACCAGATCATGAACATGCAAAACATTACCGCAGGCAAAAATTCCCGGAACGCTGGCCTGCATTTGTTCATCGACTTCAGGCCCAAAAGTGGCCACCGACAATTTCACGCCCGCACCACGCGAAAGTTCATTTTCCGGAATCAGCCCCACCGACAGCAACAGCGTATCGCAGTCGAGTTCCTGCTCCGTACCCGGTATTGGCTTCAGATTACTGTCCACCTGACTGATCGTCACCCCGGTGATCCGCCCGCGACCATTGATTTTGCTGACCGTATGGTTCAGCAGCAAAGGGATGCCGAAATCCTCGAGACATTGCACGACATTGCGTTTCAGCCCGCTGGAAAAGGGCATGATTTCGACAACTGCAACCACTTCAGCACCGGAAAAGACCATGCGTCTGGCCATGATCAGGCCGATATCCCCGGATCCGAGGATGACCACTTTTTTCCCAGGGATGTATCCTTCCAGGTTGACAAAGCGCTGTGCCGTGCCTGCGCTGAAAATTCCGGCGCAGCGGGTGCCTGGGATTCCCAGTGCGCCCCGTGGGCGTTCGCGGCAACCCATGGCCAAGATAATCGCCTGCGGATGAAACTGCTGCAAACCCTGCGAGGGGCTGACACAGGTCACCTGCCGGTCAGCGTTAATCTCCAGCACCATTGTGTCGCACTGAATGGCGATGCCCCGTTCCTCTACCTGATCAATATAGCGCTGGGCATACTCCGGCCCGGAAAGTTCTTCGCCAAAGATCTGCAGGCCAAAACCAGTATGGATGCACTGCCGCAAAATTCCGCCCGGTTCCGGCTCCCGTTCGATGATCAGGATATCCCGGCAACCGCTGTCCCAGGCTGCAATCGCCGCCGCCAGGCCAGCCGGCCCGGCACCGATAATCAGAAGAGCAGGT
>JAAZIZ010000356.1 GCA_012800565.1 Lentisphaerota bacterium | reverse complement strand
CCATATTATATTGGATTTTTGGCGGTGTAAATCGACGGTCAGCAGTGGAAAAGCCCCATCCGCAACATCGAAATCGTTTCAAAACGCCAGATTTTTGTCTAATTGGAACCCCCTTAAAAAAGGCTGCAACGGGGCGTGACATACCAGCCCAGGGCAAGCGGCCCGCAGGGACGCGCCGCCCTGGGTGAAACGGATTATAAGTTTGAGCCCTGTGAGGGCGTGACATAAGCCTGAACTACATACGCCTCCTTAAGGATTACAAGTTTCATCACAAAACTTCGCACATTACTTAAAATTGTGCTATACTATATATGGCTCTGGATATATGGCTCTGGCCGGAAAAATTTTGCAAAGTGAGGTTGAGCATGTTTAAATATGCCTGGTTGCTTTTGCTTGGGGTGCTGTTGTCTTCCTGTATGACTGCGGATGCCGAGAAGCGTCTGCAAGAACTCACTGCGCCTGGGAGTGCCGAGGATTTGTCGCGTTTGCAGCAGGAGCAGGAGCAGCGGGAGGTGCGCCAGCTGGTTTTGGAGCGGATCGAGAGCATCCGCCGGCAGATTTTGGAGGGCAAGCTGGCGACTGCTGAGGAGAATCTTCAGCCGCTCAAGTCTCTGCCGGATTATGCCCATGAGGTTGAGAATCTCCAGGCTCTGATCGATCTGGCCCGTGGCCAGCAGCGCAAGCAGCCCGACCGGGATTTGTCCCGGAACCGGATGCTGGCTGAAGTCGAGGACCGGCTGCAGCTGCCGGAGAGTTATGGCAAGGTGGCGGTTATCGACTCGAGCCTGGCTCCGGTGGTACTGCCGCCTGGCAAGATGGAGGAATTATGCAACCGGCGCATTTCGGTGAATATGGACAGTGTGGGCATCAGCGAGCTGGTTGACGTCCTGAGCCGCGAGGGACTGAACGTTGTGGCCGATGAAGCGTTAAAGCAGGAGGGCAAGGTTCTGGCGGTCCGGGTCAACGACATCCCGCTGAAGGATTTGTTTGCTTACTTCGCCCGCAATATGGGCATTGCTTTCCATATCGGCAATGATTTGGTCTGGATTACCAAGGGTGAAGAAAAAGGTGGTCCGCCGCTGGAGACCCGGATCATTCGCCTGCGGCAGGGTACCATACCCAAGGTGCCGGTCGGCAGCCCGGCACCAGGAGCAGTGCTGGGCGATTTGCCCACGCCGACTGACGAGGAAGACAATGATTTGGAAGAAGCCTTGACTGCGTTTTTTGCCGGCAGCCCGGAGGGGGCAGCATTCCGATTGTTCCGCAACCGGAACATCCTGATGGTGCGCGACAGCCGCGAGAATCTCCGCCTGGTGGAGTCCATAGTCGAGGAGCTCGATCAGCCGCCCTATCAGGTGGCCATTGAGGCTAAGTTCATCACCGTCAGTCAGGATGACCTGCGTGATTTAGGAGTCGAGTGGACCAAGTACAGCGGCGGAAAAGCTGCTGACAACAACCTGGCCCGGAATCCCGATCCGCTGGGTACGCACGGCAAGGGTGCGCTCCAGGTCAGCAACTTCCTGTCGGAACTGGCTGCCTCGGCTACTGCTGCTGAAATCGGCAAGGGCAGCATGACCTTGAGCGGTGTGATCGGAGACCGCACGTTTGACGTCCTGATCAGTGCCATCGAAAAAAAGAATTCTTCTGTCACCTTGAGTGCACCCAGAGTCACGGTGATGAACAACCGTACCGCCCGGATTAGAAAAGGCAACACCTACTATTATTTCGAGGAATATGACACCGCCACGGTGAACAAGGGCGATGCCCGTGGTGATGTGGAGGTGCTGGTTCCCAGTGGCACTCCAATTGAATTGCCGGTGGGCATAACCTTTGATGTCAAGGTCAATATCGGCAATGACGGCAAGACGGTTCTGTTAGGTCTCAAGCCCTCTATTGTGTCTTTCCTGGGCTGGGAGGATTATATCTCTGCCGGTACGGAGGATGAGGACGATGGTAAGAATAAGAATAAGGAAGAGAAAGAGGGGACCACAATTGGACAAATCCGCCTGCCCCGCATTCATGAGCAAGTGGCTATGACTACGGTTGGAGTCAACAGTGGAGAGACCGTAGTGATGGGCGGTATGATCGACAACAGTATCAGCCGGAATGTCAAAAAAGTGCCTTTCCTGGGGGACTTGCCCCTGATCGGATTCCTGTTCCGGCGCACGGAGACTATGAACATCCCCACCAATCTGCTGATTTTTGTCACCGCACATGTTGTGAACAGCCGCGGTGAATACCTGGATGTCAGAGTGCAGGACGCGTTGCCCTGACTGAATACGAGACTGTGCAGGCAGTCCTGCGGACTTTACGCCTGACAACAACGTTAATACGCGCATGCAATGGAAAAATGACCATATTGCCCTCGGCCTGGACGTCGGTCAGACGTCGGTCAAGGCTGTCTTGCTGTCCCGTTCCCGGAAAGGGCAGGGCAGGTTCCGGGTTCGCTGTGAGCAGCTTTCCTTATGGGAGGAAGGCATTCTGGATGAGGGTGAGCTTTACAAGACTCTAGCAAGTTGGCTGCGGGAGAAAAAGCTGTTAGGCATCAGCACTTGCGTCGGCTTGCCGCAGTATCTGACCACACCGCAGATTTGCGATTTTCCGCCTGGGATTGAAGGTGAGCTGCTGGACAAGATGGTGCGGGATGAAACCATGCATCTGTCCGGGCTCTCCGATGAGCGCTTCGTCTATGACTACCAGGTGCTGCCGCCTGCTTTTGGGCGCAACAACCCGTCTCTGATCGGCATTTGCCGTGAGACGGTGGTGCAGGAGCAGTACGACCGGCTTGCCGACATCAAGGTCAATGTCCAGGATATGGCCATGAATGGCCTGGCGATGGTCAATGCTTTCTTTTATCTGCATCCACGGGAGCGCGAGAACGGCAAATTGCAGTTGTTGCTTGATCTTGGTACGGAGAATTCCACTCTGGCCATTGTCGCGCAGGGGCAGGTTCTCCATGTCAGCAGCCTGATGTTCGGTTCGCGCCGAATCACCAAGGCCCTGGCTCAGGAATTCGGCTGTACGGAAAATGAGGCTGAGCTGCGCAAGAAGACCTACCAGGCCGCCTGGGGGGACCCGGCTTGCCCACTGTTGCCGGTCTTCAAACAGCTGGAAAAAGAGCTGAACAGCGCCTTGGAGCACTGGCGGCAGTCTGAGCCGGAGAATGGCAAGCTGCCGATTCTGAAGCTCTGGCTGACTGGTGGCGGGGCGCAGCTCTGGGGGCTGAATGCGCATTTGATTCGGACCTACGGCTGTCAGGTCGGATTGTTCGGGCTGCCCCAGCAGGAACATTTGCCGGGTCAGGATGTCAATCCGGAAGCGGATATCAATCCTGATCTGAGTATTGCTTTCGGGCTGGCTCTGCAAGGCCTCAATGCGGCTGACTGCCGGATTTCGCTGATACCGGAACTGTTGCGCTGGCAGCAGGCGAAGATGGCACGCTGCAAGTATCTGCTCTGGTCAGCAGCGTTGCTGTTGCTGATTCTGGCGGGGGCTTTGACTGGCTTTTATTTCCATCTCGTGCATGAACAGGCGGCCTTGGAGGAGCACCTGAATGAGT
>JAAZIZ010000355.1 GCA_012800565.1 Lentisphaerota bacterium | reverse complement strand
TTTAATATTTTTCAGAAAAAAGACAAAAAAAACGCCTTTGCGAACTGTTTCGTCGCAAAGGCATTTACGGTTATGCTTAGATATTAGTGCGAACTATTTCTGATTCTTTGATACTGGCTGCCGGCCGCAATTGGCCTGCAGTACGGACAGGCGGAAAATAAAAGCCGTCCAACCCTGTGACAGCTTGGACGGCAGAAAAGCTCCTAAAATGCTTTCAGTGCACTTATTTTTTCTCTGGTGCGGCGGGCGCCGGGGCGTCATTGCTGTTGGGCACCGGGATGCTGTAGGGGTTTGCGTGCATATCCTGCAGGGGACCACCCTGCGGGCTGCGGCGCAGGCGCGGACGGCCCATAGGCCCCATAGGCCCCATAGGGCGAGAAGGACGCGAAGGGCGGTCATTGGTCAGGAAAAACTCCAGGCGCCTTTCCTTGACCTTGTCCTGGTCTTTCTCCATTTCCTGGAGCTGCGACTGCAGTTTTTCCAACCGTTCCTGGGTATCCTTGATGACCAATTGCGTTGACTCATCGATCAACGATTGCAGTTTAGCCTTGATTTTGTCTTTGTCGCTGTCAGTACCCGTTAGCTTGTACTGTTCGGCCAAATCCCAGCATTGTTTGTCAAGTTCGGCAATTTTCTGACGCGTCTCGTTGTGTTCGGGAGAGTGTTGCCAGATTTCCTTGGCAAATTTTTCCCGGTCGCTGTTACGTATTTTCATCAAGCGCTCATATTCGCTGGGGTTGTTTTTTTCCAGATACTTCATGATCATGTGGAAGCGTTCTTCGAGCCGATCGCTGTATGTCATTCCCCGCAAGCGTGTTCTGCGTTCGTGGCGGTATTCCGGCTTAGCTGCCGGTCCCCGTTGCGGGATAGCCAGGTCTTCGACTACGGGGGCATCGTTTTCAGGTTCAGGGGGCTTCGGCTGCTCCTGCGCATTGAGACACAGGCTCAGGGAAAAACAGGTGTACAGAGCAAGGATGGCGGTCAGTTTTTTCATGTTGTTTTTACTCCTGGTGATGGGATTGTCAATTGCCGGCATACAGATACAGCTGCTGCTCTATATTATCCATTTCATTGGTAGTTTCCAAGTAGCTGAGAATCAGAAGGTCATGAGTATCACTGCCAATTTCCCCGTTCTGAACCAGCAGGTCTGGAGACTTTTCCCCGGCAGGGGGCAGGGAGAAAGCAGATATGCCAACCAGTATCAGCAACACTGCAGCCGCAGCGTAGAAGTAGTGGTTGATCTCCCGCCACCAGCGCCGGCGGGGCTGATGCAGGAGCAGTCTTGCCATCTGCAGCGTCTGACGGTCGAGTTCCGGGCTGGGGCGCGGATGCATCAAAATACTGTTCAGGCGAGCCAATGCCTGACAATCGGGGCATGACTGCAAGTGCTCCCGGGCGGTCTCGGAGAGACGTCCGTCAGCTTGCAGGCATTCCAAGGCAAAATCATCGCATGTCATATTATTCATATTATGGCCTCCTGAGGTGGGGGGGGATGGTTGCGGTTTGTACCTGCCTGGTGGGCTGCGAGCAGGTTTACTTTTGGTTCCTGGGCATCAGAGGAAATCCGCCAGCAACCGGCGCAAATTCTTCACTGCATAATGCATCCGGCCCAAGGCAGTATTCAGGCTGATGTTTTTCTGGGCGGCGATGTCCTTGAAGCTGATGTCGTTGATGCGCATTCTGACGATTTCCTGCTGTTCATCGGACAACTGCCCGATGGCCTGCTGCAGGGCCTCTTCCAGCCCCTGCTGCATGAGGATTTCTTGCGGATCAGGGCCGTCCGCGAGGATATTCTCCTGTACTTCCGACATTTCCTGGCTGTCGGAGCTGCGGTAGTAATCCATCACCAGGTTATGCGCAATCCGGCAGAGCCAGGCCAGAAAGCGCTGCTGATCCGAGTAACCGGAAAAATTCTTCAGTGCTTTGATCCAGACCTGCTGGAAGAAATCATCGACCCGGTCATGCTGGCCGGGCAGCAGTTTGTGCAGGTATGAGAACAGCGGCAAGCGGTAACGTTGGTACAAAATGGTAAATGATTCATCATCTCCAGCGATGCAGCGTTGAATCAAATCCATGTCGCTTAGTTGGTCATCAGGCTCAGGCCGCATAGTAACTCCAGCCGTAAAACGGGAATCAAGACAAAAAATTGTTTTTGTCGCGGAATTAGTGTTTTTTTGCAGTTTTCAGCCATTGTTTTGGAGTAATGCTCACGCCGGGGTGTTTCTGCAGATAGCTCCGGACGGCATTTCGGGTAGAGATGCCGGTATCGGTGGTTTGCACTTGCGGCAGTTTGAGTATGGCGGTTAATTTCGGATACCGTCCGCTGCCGGCGGCGGTAAAGCTGTTCAGGGCCAGACGGTGGCGGGGCAAATCATCCGGGAAGATTGCCTGAGCGGATTTGCCGTCTGCCGCGATGCTGACCTCTGCTCCCCAGATGCCGCAAAAAGTATATGAATCGCGTTGGCCCCATTGTTCCAGGACAATTTCCGCCAGCTGTTCAGCTGTGACTGTGGCGGTAACGATGGTGTTCTCATAAGGCACGAAGTTGAAGAGGTCGTGCTCGGTGACTGGCTGCCCAGCTTTGAGGTTGGCACTTGAGAGCGTGCCGTGCAAGGCCAGGGTGGTTTCTGCCGCCTCAGCCAGCGCAGCGCAGAACAGTTCGCTGGCGGCGCAGTTGACTCCGGGGCGGCCCTTGCTGAGGATGTCCTGTCCGGGTGCCGGTGCAATGGCTGTGGTTTTGGCCTGCTGCTCTTGTTCCAGCCACTCCTGCAAATGCTGTTGCAAAGGTTGATGCACGGGGGTGTCCTCCTGGATACTGCTCAGGTATGATGAAATTTCCAGCACTTTATGCTTGCTGGTGTCGATGCTGATCCGGGCCACGGCCAGGCTGCGCCCGCCGAAACCTGGCTGCAGATACCAGGTGCGGGAGCCGATCTTGTGGCCGGGGAAGGGCCGATGGGTATGCCCGCCCAGAACCAGGTCGATCTCGGGGAATTTTTCCACGATGGCGGATACTTCATTGACCTGGCGGGCATCTGCTTGTTCCTGCCAGCCCTGGTGGATGGCCAAGATGATGCAGTCCGGTTTTTGGCGCAGCACTTCCGGCATGATGGCGGCAATACTGTCCAAGGCAGAACTGACCCGGCAGGAGTCTCCGAAAGTTTCGCCCAGCCAATGTTTCAGATATGACGCGGTCATGCCGATGACCGCGATGTTGGCATTGTTGCGGTTGAAACAGCGCCAGCTGGCAAACGGCGGCTCCTGCAGCGGTTGCAGATTGCCGCAGAGGATGATCTCCCGCAAGGGTGCGGCCAGTTCCAGAAAGCGGGTGAAGCCGAAATCGAAATCGTGGTTTCCCGGTATCCAGGCGTCATATTTGAGGGTGTGCAGGGGGATGATGCCGACGGCACCTCGCGAGAGTGCTCCCAGCATGGTTCCTTGCAGAGTATCGCCGCAGTCGATCAGCAGGGAGTTCTCACGGCCGTAGCGGTCCAGGAATTCCTGGGTCAGGTGGGCCAGCTGGAGCCAGGAGCCGCCATGTTCTTTTTCTCTGCTTATGGCCGCATGGATATCGCTGGTCTGCAGCACATGCACTTCCACCAGTTCAGCCAGCAGGACTTGGGCGAAGAGCGCGAGTGCAGCAATGATGACTCTGCCAAATCGGGGCATGATGGCTATTCTCCAAGTGGCGGTGCCGGCTCAACGCTTGGGAGCATAAGTAAACAAAGAGTGAGTGATGCCCCAGGCTTGCTCCAGGGGCATTTCCTTTTTTTCGTGTCCGGCACCCCAGGTGTCAGAATAAAATACTGTCCGGTTACGCTCATTATAACCGATAAGCAGGCGGAAGTGCCCGCCGGCGCTTTGCAGCAGCCCGGGTTCCGGTACCAGGCCTACAAACACTCCCCAGCCCAGAGGCAGGCCCTGGTCGATGTTGCGCTTGAGTTCGCGCCAGAATTTCTCCCTCTCCTGCCGCTCCTGATTCCTGGAGGCCAAGTATGTTTCCGAGTCCATGGAATAGAGCAGCGCACCGAGGTTGATCATCCCGCCCCGGCTCGCCAGCTCGATTTTCGGGAGTTTGTTTTTGCGGGCCAGAGTATTATAACGGCGGATGATTTTTTCCAGATCGGCGAATGACTCCAGCAGTTCGAATTTGGGACTCATCTTCAGCCCGAGTTTGGTGTCAGCTTTGCGGATGGCAGCCAGCATCTCATCCTGACTGGTGCCGGTCAGAGCGCTGGTATTGGTGATTTGGGCAATGGTATGCTGAGTGACGCTGTCATTGCCGAAGTACTTCAGGACGCGTTCGGTGACTGCAGCGGAACAATACCCCTTCTGCCCCTGGTCGACCATCGGAATGTTGTCGATGAATACCGTACCGTTGTTTTGCCGGACTACATTGTCGCGCAGGGATAATTTCCCCTGCAGTGACCGCTTGGACACCGCTGTCGGGGCCTGACTGCGCGGGTCTGTGGCGGGGTTGTAGGGCATGATTTCCAGCTGGACGAATTCAGGGCGGTGGTCTTTTTTGCGCCCCTCACTGGTGATATTCCAGCGCAGCGAGTAGGTGAGATGCTCAGTGACGAAGAGCAGCAGGTGGCTGTCAGCATCGCGGCCGTAGTTGCCCTTCTTCTGCACCCCGCGGTTCCGGGTCAGGGCGGTCAATTTATCCGTCAGCCGTTTGACCAGGGCTTCGAATTCCGGGAGGGGGATGTCACCGTCATCGCCACGGTTATAGAGCGAGAGGTACACCCGGCTTAATTCCCGGTCCTGGAAATGGCAAATCGCCTCCCGCACAGGAATTCGGGCGAAGTTCAGGTCAGTTGGGGCCTGAATGTATCCGCTGGGGTAGCGGGCTGAATCCCGCGCGGCTGAGGTCCAGCGGAAATAGCGCTGGAAAGGGCTGCCGGCAGCCAGGAAGAGATCAACATCGCAGCGGCGGAAGAATTCGCCGTCGCTGCCGATTATTTCCTGGATATCCATGGCCTTTGCGGTCAGCAAAGTCAGGGCTGCAGCCGCCATAAAGGTGAATATATAGCGGTGGTGTACAGTCATGGTGCTGCGGTTTTGGCTGAGGTTGCAGAAAAGAGCGCAAATAATCCAAGCCCTAAACGCGAGCGGCTGAAACTTATTGTCTGTCTGGGGGGAGGCGCAGGTTAATTTGCGGCTTCCTGCGGAGGTGGTTCAGTTCGGGTTAAAGACAGTGCCCGCAGGCAGAACTGGTCATTTTCTCCGAGGTAGTAACAATCAAGGTAGATGCCGATTTGAGCGGTCTTGGGGTGCATCCGGTACTCGCGGCTAATGCTCTGCCAGTCTGGTGCAGTGTCGTATTGGCAGAAGCGCAGCGTGTGATATCCCAGACTGCGGCCATCAGCATCAATCTGACGGACTTTGACGGTCACAACACCTTGCAGGGAAATTAAGCGGGCCTGAAAGCTCAAGGTGAACCAGTTGCCTCTGAGTTCCTCGGGCGTGAGCCCGGGCAGCACCGCAATCAGACGCTGCTGCGGCTGGGCCGGGTCACGCCGGCAGGACAAATAAGCCCCGCCGGCGTCGTCGCTCTGGCTGGTGATCTCGGAGCTGTTCTTCCACCAGCCAGCGAAGTTGTCCTGGAAATCAGGATTGGAAATCAGATTTTTGCCACCGGCGAACAGCATTGCCGGCAGCAGCAGCAACATTATTTTGACCCGCATGT
>JAAZIZ010000354.1 GCA_012800565.1 Lentisphaerota bacterium | reverse complement strand
TCCAGGCTGAGGTATGATAGCCGGGATTGCCCGAGACAGCAACCGGGATTGCCCGGAAGCTGCTGACATGTCCATCGATGAAGACCGTATTCTGCTTGCCGTTATGCCAGTAAAAGAAAGTCTGGCCGGCTAGATCACCGTTAAAGGTGGCGGAGTAATGCCCCTCGGTGCCCAGGCAAGTGCGGTCGGGGGTCTGCCAGGTGGAGAGATAGCGGAAGCGCCCGATGCTGGTGGTGTCATTATTGGCACTGCCGTTTACCAGCCGGCCGTTGATGGCCATGCTGCCGAGGGTGTATCCGGCGTGCACTGAAGGGCAGCGGACGCGGGAGTTCCCGCGCCCGATCTGGGTATTCTCGGGTATGGAGGTGGTGTTGACAAGTAGTTCATTGATGTATGAGGCCAGCTGCTGATAGGGTGCATAGCGCGACATGAATTCCCGTACCGTGGTGCTGCCGTTTTTGGTCTTGGCGGGGGGCAGAATTTCAGCGTTGTCATCAAGATATAATGCCACTCCCTGGCCCAGGCTGCGGAAGTTACCGGTGCATTTGATGTGCTGGGCGGCCTGCCGGGCCTTGCTCAAGGCCGGCAACAGCATACTGGCCAGCACTGCAATGATGGCAATGACCACCAGAAGCTCAATCAGGGTAAAAAGACGCTTGTTCATTAAGGCCTCCGATTCGGCTTTGCTTAAGATGTCGCTCTTCTGCGTAACTCAGAGTTTACTCATCGCGCTGTCGATCCTCTGCAGGGCTTCCTCAAGGTCGGCTGATTTATGTGCGTAGCAGACATACCCGCCGTTGTAGAGGGTGACTCCGGCGTCGCAGACCGCGCGGAAAAACTGCTCCCGGAAATTTGCGGGGCAGTCAGGGTCGAAAGTCAGGAGCGAGAATGGCGCGTAATTTTCCACCTTGAGCGGCAGGTCATATTTTCGGCAGAGCAGATTGAATGCGCTCCACAATGTCCGGCTGGCCTGCCAGAAGTGTTCAATGACCGGTTCAGTACGGTAAATTCCGATGCAGGCCTTGGCGGCGGCCAGGCTGAGTGCATCACCGCCATACGTAGTTGAGACAGTCGCGGATTCCAGTACATCCATCAGCTCTGCTTTGCCGCAGTAAACCGACAAGGGCATGCCGTTGGCCAGGCCTTTGGCAAATACTGCCAGGTCGGGGGTGACCTGGAAATACTCCTGCACCCCGCCGATGGCCAGACGGAAGCCGGTCACGATTTCGTCGAAGATCAGAACTGCACCATACTGGTCGGCAAATTTGCGCAGCCAGAGATAGAAAGTCCGCCCGTCTTCCAGATTACGGTAGTCGGCGGCGACTACTATGGCGGCCAAGTCGGAGCCGAATTGCTGCCCCACGGCTTCCAGGTCTTCTCGCTGATTCCAGCGGCAGCCATGATGCAGCTGTGACAATGCGGCCGGGATGCCGGGCAGGCTCTGGGTTGCGCTCTGGTTGGGCAGAACCATGCCGGTTGGTGACAATGAATTCAACCAGCCGTTGTAACCGATTTGCAGCACGTGATTGCGCCCGGTGACGGCCCGGGCAATCTTGATGGCAGCAGCGATGGCCTCGCCGCCAGTCTTCAGAAAGCGCACTTTTTCGGCGCAGGGGATGATCTCCACCAGCATTTGCGCCACCTCGCCTTCCAGGGGGTGAGGGTAGCCGAAGACGATTCCCTTTTCCAGTTGTTCGCGGATGGCCTGGTTGATGACTGGGTGGCAATATCCGAGAGAGACTGGTCCCAGGGCGCAGCGGAAGTCGATGAACTCCCGTCCGTCGGCATCCCAGACCCGGCATCCTTCTCCCCTGACAATCACCGGCGGTTCTTCCGGCAGATATTGTGCGCGTTTGCTGCAGGTGCTGCTGCCGCCGGGAATGTATCGGTTCTGCAATTCCCAGCAATACTGATTGTCAAGATCGGTCATAACTGTTCTCCGGGGAGGGTTGGCGGGACATTGGGGCGGCAATGGCGATGCAGTATCAGGACAGGCTGGTGATATATCCGTTAGCCTGTGCGGCGGCGAAGATGCTGGTGGTGCTGTAGTCGGCAAAAGCTCCCAGGCTGAGCAGGGCATCATACTGCTCCTGTCTGGCAGCGCTGCCGAAACGCAGGTCCGATTGCTCCAGGGAGGCGTTTTCCACTGTGATACTGGCCCAGGGGTTCAGGGTCAGGATTACATCCAGTTCTTTGACTTCAATCGTGAGATCAGTCTCGCTGATATCTGCGAACCAGATGATGTTGCTGCCGGAGTTTGCCTGCCGGATGATATCGTTGCCCCAGTTATCGCCGCCGAAGGTGAAAATAT
>JAAZIZ010000353.1 GCA_012800565.1 Lentisphaerota bacterium | reverse complement strand
CCGACTGGCAGTCCTCCATGGCCAGGAGTTCCTGCTCGGCATCAAGATGGGCGAGATACAAGCTGGCGCGGCTGCCTTCCGGCAACAGGGGCTCGCTGGCAGGCGTTATGCAGTGCAACACCGGCACTGCGGTTGTACCCGGTTCGCTGACAATTGCATACATGCAGAGAGTTTTTCCCTCGCCGCGCCAGACCGGCCTGAGCGTACGGTATTCCGGCACAGGCGGTTGCAGGGTCTGCAGCTGCAGCTTATCGCGCAGCAAGGCAGCGAAAGCCGGGCCGGAGTTTGGCCGGGGAGACGGGGGCAGCTTTTCGTACAACATGGCGCTGATGCTTTTGGCACCGGGCAGATCGATGGCCATGCCGGTCGGGGTAACAGTGTATTCTTCAGCAGTGAGCAGTTCCAGTGGCGGTTCGACCGGGTCGGCCTGACCGAAGTAGTACTTGGTAAAGAAGCCGTACATCGCCTCCCGTCCATCAAGGTGATAGCCATGGACACCTGGCCCCAAGTACAGCTGCAGGTTCTCTTCCTGTCCCAAAGCGCGGTAGATGCGCTGTGCTTCGGCGTAGCTTTCCTGCAGTCCCCGCAGGTCGACGAAGTCTCGTTTCTGGCCGATCAGCAAGCATGGTTTCGGTGCTCCGGCGATCAGAAAATCCGGTCGGTCTCCGAGGCAACCCCGCAGTCCCGGAGGTGAACTTTCGGCATCGGTAGCGATTTCATCTTTGAAAATCCAGGCTAGTTTATTCATGTGGCAAGACGGGGCGGCGATTTCGATGCGGTCATCGAGCCCGAACAGATAGTAGCTCATCTGTCCGCCGCCGGAATTGCCGGTGACTGCGACTTTGCCGGGGCGTACTTCGGGGCGGGAGAGGAGGTAGTCAATCGCACACCTGGCATCATGGACGTAATAATTGCACAGCAGCTCATCGTTAAGGAGGAGCTGTTTGCCGAGCTGGTTATGCTGATGAGTTGGGCTTTTGACATAGTCCGGATAGCCGGGGTTGTTGCTGCGGAACTGCAGCATCTCGCCTTGTCCTACCGGGTCTACAAGAAAAACCGCAAAACCTTTCCGGGCCAATCCGAAAGAAAACAGCTGGTACTTGTCCTGCCCCTTGCCAATTTCCGCATGACCACAGACCCCCAGGACGCCGGGCAAGTCGCTCCCGGAACCGACGGCCCGGAGGAACAATCCGGTGACAAAATGTCCCGGGCGGCTCTGGAAATAAACCTTGTCCACCAGGACGCCATTTTTTTCCACCGTGCCGGTGATTACCGGCTGCAGCGGCGGTATGGCAGGGAACGGACCGAAGATTTTTTTCAGGCGTGCCTGTACTTTAGCGATATGCTGCCTGGCGCTGTCCGGGGAATTGACTGCTGCCAGTTCGTCCCGGCGCAATTTTTCCACTCGCTCATTGTGGGCGGAATAATAGAAGAACATTGAGCTGGCATAAGGGATTGCATCCATGGCAAGATTTCCTGTAAAGATTTGGGAGCAACTGAGATTTAAGGCAATGCCCGGGCCCGCATGGTCCGGGCAGGTTGATCAGGGCGTCTCTGGAGAGGCCAGGAACAGCAGCAAGGGGCCAGGGCCGGAAAAACTCAAGGTAAAGGTGTTGCCGCAGGCCTCGTTCAGAGTCGCCTGCCACCAGCGTGTCAGACGCATTTCCTGGAGAGGATAGCGCAAACCGGTCGAGGTGATGGCGGTATCCGGATGCAGGCTGAAGATGGAGACCTGCTGCCCGGTCTGGCAGGGGATGGTGCACGGCTCTTGCACAGCCAGGAACAGGCCGTAATCACTGATGATTTTCAGTTCCGGGGCCTGCCTGCAGAAATCTGCAAGCAGCGAGATATTCCCCAGCGTATGGTCTTCGCGCTTGCCGGTCGCTCCCAGGATCAGCAGGTTGGTCCAGCCTTGGGCCAGGCAATAGCGGAGAGCCTTGGACAGATCGTTGCTCTGCTGCTCACTGATCCGCACCAGACGGCCGGACAATTTTTCGCTTAGCGCGGCGGGCAGGCTGTCGAGGTCTCCGACCACCAGCTCCGGCTGCAGTCCGAACTGGAGCAGGTCGGCAGCGGCGCCGTCGCAGCAGATGATCCTCTTGGCGGCATAAAGATACTGCTGGACGGCCGGGCGTTGGGGAAAATCGCCATGGGCCAGGATCACGGTCAATGGTTCTTCCCGGGGTTGGGCGACAGTCATTCTGCAACCTCCTGGTTTGAGGGTGCAAGTGCATGACAGGCCACTGTCCTCCCCTGGATGGTGCGCAATGGCGGGGTGACTTTGGCGCAGACCGGCAAGGCCAGGGGGCAGCGGTTGCGGAAAGCGCAACCGGTTTCCGGCGCTGGCGCTGCTGTGAGGTCACCCTGCAGAGGCTGCGTTCTGCTGCGCTTGACTCCCGGCAGCAGAATGGCGCTCAGCAAAGTCCGGGTATAGGGATGCTGCGGGTCAGTCATAATCTGTTCACAGCTGCCGCATTCGACCAGTTTTCCCAGATACATCACTGCGATTCGCTGTGCGATCAGCCGTACCACGCTCAAGTCGTGAGAAATAAACAGATAGGACAGATTGTGCCGGCTGCGCAAGTCCAGCAGGAGATTGATGACTTGCGCCTGCACTGAGACGTCCAGGGCGCTGACCGGTTCATCGCAAACGATGAATTTGGGCTGCAAAGAGAGTGCCCGGGCGATGCTGATGCGCTGGCGTTGCCCGCCTGAGAATTCATGCGGGAAGCGGCACATTCCTTCCGGTTCCAGCCCGACTTCGAGCATCAGTCTGGCAGCGGCCTCTTTTCGGCTCTCCTGGCCCAGCAGTCCATGCTCGGCTAATCCCTCAGTAATCAGGTCCATGACCGTCAGGCGCGGGTTCAAGGACGCGAACGGGTCCTGGAAAATCATCTGCAGGTTGCGTCTGAGCGTCCGCAGCTGCTTTCCCCGCAATGCGCGGAGGTCCTGATTCTGGAAGCGCACTGTGCCGGAGCTGATTTTTTCCAGTCCCAGTATTGCCCGCCCGAGGGTAGTTTTGCCGCAGCCCGATTCGCCCACCAGGCCGACGGTTTCGCCTTCCTTGATGCTGAGGCTGACGCCATCGACGGCGCGGACATAGCCGGCGACAGTATTGAAAATCCCGCGGCGGATCGGGAACCATACTTTAATGGCCTCAACATCCAGCATGCAATCAATCCATTGAAAACAAAAGCCCCCGGGCTTCATCAACCCCGAGGGCGGCAACGCCGGCGTCTATTACCGGCACTCCAGTGCAATGGCCGGGGGCGGCACGCTGTGCGCCGGTGACGGCGGCCTGGGCAGTTGTCCATCCGGCAGGGTTACACGCCGGAATAAGCGCTGAATCCGCCGTCAATGGGAATGACCGTACCGGTTACAAAACCGGCGGCCTGGTCGCTGACCAGCCAGAGAAGAGCGCCAAGCAAATCTTCCGGGACACCGAATTTACCCATCGGGGTATGGGTGATGATCTTGTGTGCTCTCGGGGTCAGGCTGCCGTCGGGGTTGGTCAGCAGAGCACGGTTCTGGTCCGTGAGGAAGAATCCCGGTGCGATGGCATTGACCCTCACCCCGACTGGTGCAAAGTGCACCGCCAGCCATTGGGTGAAATTGCTTACTGCGGCTTTAGCAGCGCTGTAGGCGGGGATTTTGGTCAGGGGGGTGAATGCATTCATGGACGAGATGTTGATGACCACTCCCTGGCCATTCTGAGCCATATCCCGGGTGAAGACCTGGGTCGGCAGCAGGGTGCCCAGGAAATTCAAATTGAACACGAATTGAATGCCAGTCGGGTCGAGGTCATAGAATGTAATCAGTGAGGGGTCGGTATTAGCCAGGACTTCCTTGGTCAGAGTCTCCATTGAGGTGGTACCCTTGGGATGGTTGCCGCCGGCGCCGTTGATCAGGATGTCACAGGGGCCGAAAGCTGCCTTGATGGCTTGTTCAGCCTCCATGATGCTGGCTTTTTCCAGGACATTGCAGGCCACGCCCATGGCTTGACCGCCTTTTTTCTTGATGCTATCAGCCACTTTGTTGGCGGCTTCCAAACGCAAATCAAGGATCGCGACTTTGGCACCGCATTCGGCCAGTGCTTCCGCCATGCCGCTGCAGAGGATTCCGCCTCCGCCGGTGACAATTGCGACCTTGCCGGATAAATCAATGCTAAACGGTACTGACATTGTGCACTCCTTGTCTTATCTTTCGTTCACACAAGCACTTGGCAGGAAAAACTTCGGCCGGGAAGAGTCAGCATCCTGACCGCCCGGCCGAAAATTACAAACAGAGGTGGCCAATACAGCTGCAGCCGGCCACTGCCCTGCTGGCAATGGCCGGTTTGGTTTTTAGTGTTTGAAGTCGTACAGGCCACGTACCTCATTGGCACGCACCGGCTGTCCATCGGGCTTGACCAACCTGACATTGACAAAGATCATCAGGTTAGTCTTCACGCCCCGTTCACCCCTACTGGTGAACAGCCGCCCCAGCAGGGGCAGGTTTCCGAGCAGTGGTACTTTATCTTCGAAGCGCTCGAGGCGTTCGCCAACCATACCGCCCAGGACCAGGGTCTCGTTGTCATAGACAATGACTTTGGTGTTGACCTGGCGTTGGGAGAGGATAGGCATCTTCATAGGCACCATCAGGGTCGTGCCCTCTATAACCATCGAATAGCTGTAATCTTCCCAATCGACAAAATCAATGACCTGGGGTATCAGTTCAAGATCGACGGAGTAACCGTCAGATGAGACATTCGGGGTCACATCCAGAATCACGCCCAGTTCGGTCTCTTCACCGACCTCAGGAATGGACGGGGTATAGCTGGTCACGTTACCGGCATCACCGGTATCGGTCTCAATTTCCGGCTCGGTCCAGCTTTCCGGGAAATAACGTATCTTGACCATTTTCAGCTGAGCAGTCTTGCCGCTGATGGTGGTGACTTTGGGTGACGAGAGGACATCCGTATGGGTGGACTGCTGGATGGCATGAATCACGGTATGGAAGGCATAATTGCCCAGGATGGTGTAGACATTGAACAGACTGTCGTTGACTACCGCATCCGAGAAGAAAGTCTGGGCGAAACGCAATCCGGTACTTAAAGTGGAATTCTTGTCGATGCCCATTTGGAAATTTGAACCCTTGTTGCCGATCCCGGTGTTTTTATTGTTGACCGAGCTGTACAGATAGTGGTCGCCCTGGTTAGTACCGGAGTTATAGGTCACTCCGCCGGCTTCCAGATTCCATTCGAAGCCCAAGGTGTCCATATCCGTCTGCACCACTTCGACAAACTTGGCCTCAATGGTCACCTGAGGAGGAATTTCATTGATCTCCTCAAGAATACGCCGGATTTGCTGGTGCGCATCCGGGGTATGATGGACGATCAGCTTGCCGGTCCGGGCGAAGAGTTTCATCCTGGAGCCTGCGACCATGGGCACACCCATTTCCGCGAATTCCTGCTGCACATCAACGAAGTAATCGCCGGTCTCATCGTCATCATCGTCATCATCGTCGTCATCATCGTCGCCGGAGGGCAATTCCAGAGAACTCATCCTTGAGCGGGTACGCCTGATGTCGAACAATCCGGCGGCGAGGGTATAGTAGCGCGTCTCCATCTGGTCCATCACAATGCTGCTGTGAGCAACCATCACTGCGGATTCGGCGACTTTGATTTTCAGGTTGTAGCCCAAAGCCAGATAATTCAACACCTCACGCGGAGTAACGTTGTTGAGATTCAAGTTTACCGGCTTGTTCTCCAAGTCATCCGGTGGAGCTGCTACCGCCGTCCCAGCATCAAGTGCGCCGGGTGCAGTAACCCCCGGCATGCCGAAATCAGCGCCAAAATCACCACCGAAATCACCACCGAAATCACCGCCGAAATCGTCTTCTGCACCGCCGCCGCGAGTCTCGGCGATGGTGGTCTGGACGGCCTGGCTGGCAGTCATTGGCGTAAGCAGCGGGACGATATTCACACCGGTGCCTTCGGGATCGCTTTCCTTGATTTTCCGGGGCAGGATTTCATTGAGGACATCTTTCAAAGTGTCGTTATCGAAGATGATCTTAGGCAGCGTAATATTATCAAGCTTCTTGTTGATGCCCTGCGAATCGTCGGTGCGCCGGATAGTCCTGCTGTCAAAGCCTTCAGCGGAGCCGCTCATCAAGGGGGTCACGGGCTCCGACCAGCGCCAGCGGACCTCAGCCAGGCGCTCTTTCAGCATCGCCTCCAACTTCACATCCGCGACTTTCTTTAATTCGTCATTGATGCGGGCGAGGTTGCGGATGGCGGTCAGCTCAAACGGGTCTTCCAGCAACACCTGCTCGAATTTCTCCCGCGCCTGGGCGTAACGGCGGTTTTCCAGCAGCACCCGTCCCTCCTCCAGCAGTACCTTGATAGTATAATCCCGGGTAGCGCCATCAGGGATGATTTGTCCTACAGCAGTGCTGTTTTTGAATTCCAGTTCAGTGCGCAGGGATTCCATGCGCCGGATTAAAGAGACAATGCGGTCGGCCAGGTCCGGGTCCCGGGTAACATAGCCGCGTCCGTATTCGACAGTCCTGGCCTTGGTCAGCTCAGCGATCGCGTTGTCAATCTTGCCCGGGCCGTCATCCTGGGGATTCTTCTCCGCCTGCATGCGGAAAATCTTGGCTTTCTCCATGCAAATGAAAACCCGGTAGTCCTCACAACGCTTGACGATCTCCCGGGCGTCCTGGTTCTGTCCCTCAGCTAAATCAGCTATTTTGCCTACTGCATCGGCAATTTTCCGTTCCGTTTCCAGGAATGTCGCCAAAGCTTCATCCAGATGCCCGGCGCTGAATTTCCTCCCGGCCTGTGAGACCATCTGGGCGGCATCCTTAACTGCTGCATCTGCTTCCTGGCAGGCCAGCTGAGCCATATTCACCCGTTCTGCCCGCCGGACTCGCTCCTGGGTTTCTGCGACCAGGCTGCGGACTGTGGCAGAGCGGTCACGCATAGCCTGGATACGCACCTGCAGAGCTTCGCCGCGTGCTTTCTCGGCCTCGCCGGCATCTTCAAGGTAGCGACTGACAGTGCGGTGGGCAAAATCAGCCATCCCTTTGAATTTGTCACAGAGTTCTTCACTTTCTTTGGCCTTGCCCGCTTCGATCATAGCCTCGGCTTGCTGCAGGAATTCCTCGGCCTGATTACAATGCTTCTCTGCTCTGAGATAGACTTCCTCCGGGGTCAGGTTGTCGCTGCTGGCAAGCTGTTCCTGCTGTTTCAGCGCCTGTTCCTGCTTGCGCACCTCCTCTTCGCTTAGCGCCTGTTCCTGGGCAAACAGGACCAAATTGCCGAGCACCCCCAGCAGCAGTGCCAAAACACCTGCCACCCTTGCTGATTTCATCCAGTGTTGATTGTATTTGTGCATTGAATTTTTCTCATCCCAGACAGAAGCGTTTCTGTACCGGGAATGACCTTTTGTTGGGGTTGAAAGAATTATAGATAATTTTACTTGCTCCTTGAGTAGAAAATCTGACCAAATCAGCCAGCGGCCATTCCTTTTCTTTTATCGCCGCCTCAGCTGGCGTTGCCCAGGCGACAGCGGTTCTTCACCGCCGCGCATCCGGGCGGCGGCGGAGCCTTCCGGCTCGGCCAGAAAATCTTTGCGCGGGTTCAGCGGCTGAATTGTATACTCTACCACAACATTTCCCTTAGGCGCGTCTAATTTAGCCATAACTACATTATCTTTAGCAGTTCCGCTGAGAATGCGATAATGCTCTTCGACGATCACCTCGCCCTGGTTTTTCTTCAGGGTAAATTCGCTGCCGATTTTCAGCGCCATAGGTACAATCAACCTCCGGTTGCGGATATCGCTGCGGTATCTGGAGAGGAAATACAACATGCTGACAGTTGCGACTTCTTCTCTGACGATTTGTTTTTCCGTCATCTGGT
Source organism: Lentisphaerota bacterium (assembly GCA_012800565.1). Lineage (GTDB taxonomy): Bacteria > Verrucomicrobiota > Lentisphaeria > Oligosphaerales > Oligosphaeraceae > JAAZIZ01. The sequence goes on along the minus strand of JAAZIZ010000353.1, from coordinate 7,197 downwards.
ACACTGTGCCATCCGGGCCTTTGACTGTCACTGTGGCTCGGTCGGGGCTGATTGCAGTAACCACGAAGCCGTTGCGGATAGTTTCGTTGATTCTGGCCTGTTGTTTTCTGCCTCCGCCGATATCGAAATCGACCTTCCAGTCGGCCATGTTTGTGCTGTCCAAGGTCTTGACAGTCAGGAATACGAAAGGCAGCTGGATATTGCGGACATCCTGAACTCTGAGCAGATGCGCCAGATCAGGAAACGATGTCGGGTCATCCATCTTGGTTTTGAGTTGATACTCTTCAATATTAAGGAATCCATCATTATCGAAATCGAAGAACGCATCAAAGGGATCGAGGTAGTTCAGGAAATAAGTTTTTTGTTCGACCAAATCGGGGATACCATCCTGGTCCGTATCATCCTCGGGGGTAGTTTCCTTGAAAGGGTCGAAGACAAAATTGCAGAATGGGCATTTTTCTTCACTGATATGGGAAACCATGCCACAGCTGGGGTTCTTGCAGATAACATAGCGTTTGGGATACAGCAGAGAGCCTTTTTTGTCATCGACCCGGGGCTGATTGATCGCCAGATTGATCCGCTTATCCTTGACGCAGTCCGGTACCGCCAGCAGCGTGGTAAGGTCAAGTTCAGGCAGGACTTTGCTGCCTTCAACCCCTGTAATCGCGTCTTCATACTCCCGGCGTACTTTCTCCTGGCCGGCACGTACGCTGTTGACGGCTATAAAAGTCCCCAGCAGGATACAGAGCAGGCAGGCTCCGAGGATGAACTTCTCATAATGTTTGGCTAAAAATTCCAAGCTGGTATTCCTTGACTTTCAGTACTGAGCATTTCCGGTCACGGTTGCGGTTCCGGATTTTGGAATTCATACAGATCGACGCGCAACACCACTTCAGCGATTTTATCTTCGAACACGAGGAAGTCCTGTCTTCTCGGCTCAGGTGTCACCAGCCGGCTCTGGCCTGATCCGGAGCTGCGCATAGTTCCGCCATCCTCCTCAGGTATTGCCCGCCGGACGGGCTGTCGGCCCATGGGGCGTTGCATATCAAGGGGATTCATCATTTCCTCAGGTATTCCTTCTTCGTTGGCGCCCGGGCTGATTGTACGCTCCTGTCCCTGGTTTTTTTTCGCCTCCTGCATCAGGAGACTATAACGGTCCGGTGCAGTAATCTGCACATTTTTGATATAGAAGAGCATTTTTTTGTCATTGCTCAAGATATTCAGGAATTTTTGCGTAGTATCCAGGTCAGCGGCAAAGACCATATATATCGGTGTGACGGTATATATATTTTCTTCCCGGACCTGGAAGCCCATCAGCCAGTCCAAGGTGCGTATTTGCTTGATGCCGGCGGTGCTGATATTGTCCAGCAGGTGCTGGTAGATGTACAGCTGCCGGAACAGTGGCTTGAATTCAGCTGGGTTGATGCTTCCCTGTTGCACAATCTGGGTGTATTCCTTGGCAATGCCTTGGAAATCAATGTCATTGCGGATGACAAAATCCGTCATGCTGCGGATTTGCTCGCTGATCTGCTTCAGGGCCTCAGGCGAAGAATTCGGCAACGGGATGGCCGGGGTAAAAGTGAATTCACGGCTTAGAAATGCGCGGCCCTGCTGGTACAACTCGTCTACCCGGGCAAAATTTTTCTGCGCCTGGACGATATTTTCCAGTTCCTGTCCTTTTTCCGCTTTAAGCTTGTAGTTTTCCTGCTTAGCCCGGTCAAAGAAAGTCTTTTGCTCATTAAGGAATTTCACCTGCTTCTGCAGGTTTTTTCTGCTCCCGAGGATTTTCACGGTCAGGAATATCGCCAGCAGCAGGCAGACCAGTGCACAGATCAGCAAACCTAAATTTTTCTTTACGAAATCCATGATTTATGGTGATTCTTCAGTTAATGGTTGCATGCTGGGTCAGATCATTTGCCGTTGTACTGAAAATACTCCAGAGGGAATTCCAGACGCACCTGCAAGACAAAGTAGCCCGCATTTTTGATCTCCGGGACTTCCTTGAAAATTTTCAGCACTGTCATGGTCGTATCACTACTGAATAAGCGTGAGCTGCGCAGCCGCTTGACAAAAACGTTCTCCGGCGTGTCAGACAGTTGGTTGCTCTGCTGGGTTGCCTCGCCCTCTGCATCGGGCGCCGATGCAGTTTTTTCCGGCACGGGGAAAGGGAAGTCTCCTTCCGGAGTCTCGGTTACAGCAGTACTGTTGTTGGGTTGGGGCAGGATATACGCGCCGTGCAATTCCAAACCGCCGATTTTGACGCTGGCTTCGGCGATGCTGCTGCCGCCGCCGCCGCCCATGCTGCCCCCCATCTCGCCGAACATTGAGGTCTCCGGCCCGGTATCCCTGAAGAATGCCTCCGGACCTCCTGCGCTCTGGACGCTGGCGCCGGCCACTGAGGAGGGCACGAAAGGCGCAACTTCACCAAAGATCGGCTGGATTGAGGTCAACCAGACATCATCCGGTTTCAGGCGGTAGATTTCATTAAGCAGCATTGGCCAGGTGGTACGCTGCAACAGCAGGTCGGACAAGCCCCGGTACTGCGACTCTTTTTGCCGGGCCATATTCACCTTGTCGTCGATATTGTTCAGTACCGGTTCGTAAGCAGCCCTGATCTCCTGCAATTTTTTGCCATAGGACTCAGTGACCTGGGCCCGGCGTCCCAGGCCCAGCCAGATGGCGGTAAACAATATCAGTATGGAAAACATCGCCGCCACAAAATACGGCTTTTTTTCCGACAGGCTCTGCTGCCGGCGGATTTCCTTGGGCAGCAGGCTGATTTCGATCGGGCAGTCCATGCCGTAGCGCAGTCCCAGTCCGATCGTTTCACTGAACATGTGCGCGACTTCGCTGAGTTTCTGGCGGTCGACCGAGGGATGGATATTGATAATCGGGAAGAAATTGAAGTACTCTACCGGAATACCGAGCTTTTCTGAGAAGAACAGATCGCAGTAGGTCAGAATTGAGCTGCCGCCGGTCAGATACATCTTGGTTGGAGCACTGCCTTTCTGCTGAGCCCGATAAATGCTGATGGAACGGGAAATTTCGCCATGCAGACGGGCCATGACATTGCGGATGATTTTCGAGACGCTGGCGGCGGTCTCTGAGCCCGGCTCAGCATAAGCTCCTCCCAGGGAGACAAAGCCGTGGTGGCGCTTCAATTCCTCAGCCTCCGGCAAGCCGATGCCGAACTCCTTGGCTATCTGCTGAGTGATGGAATAGCCGGCAATCGGAATGGTACGGGCAAAAAAACGCTCGCCTTCCAGGAAAATCAGGTTTGTGCTGCGCCCGCCGATATTCAGAATCGCCACGCAGGCATCCGCCCCCAGATCATTGGCGCGGGCAGTATTATAGCAGGCCACCGGGGCGACATCTACCAGGATGGGGTTTAAGCCGACAGTGCTGACCGCAGTCGTGAACTGCTCCACAATGGAGTCCTTGATCACAATCGACATCATGTCGACGGCTTCAGGGTCATCTCCGGCGATAAGCTGATAATCCCAGATTACTTCGTCAATGGCAAAGGGGATATTTCGCCGCGCTTCGAATTCAGCCAGCTGTTTAATCTGTTTCCGGTCGTAGTTGCCGTAGGGAATTTTGCTGAAACGCATCAGGGCGAACTGACCTGACATCGACAGCAATGCCTTCCTGGCCCGGCAGCCGCTCTCCGCGAGCATTTGGCGCAGCAGCCCGGCAACCACCCCCATACGGGTGTCTTCCGACAGCTCTTCCTCATATTCGCGATAGGCGAAAACAGCCAGAACCATGGTGCCGGCCCTATCAAACTCAAATTCGCAGAGTTTGATACTGGTCGCGCCTATGTCTATCGCCAGTACTCGTTCATTCTTTGGCATTGATTTTTTCCGCTTCCCATCTATGAACGGGACAAGTGCACGCAGGCCAGGGACTTATTGCCCTGGGCGTTCCAGGATGTAGTAATCGTAATCAAGAGGGGCGAAGGGGGTTTTGCTTTTCAGCAGGATGACATTGGTCAGAGTCCTGTATCTGTCAGTCATCTTGTACCAGTCTTTGGGGATTCTGGTGTTGGTTTCGACGATCGCATTGCGATGGATTGGCGCCCCGTCAACCCGCAGTTCCATGTAGACGTTGGTTTTTTTCATATCCGGCCGGTTGACCTCCAGGTAACGGCGGAAAAAGGTTGGCGGTATGTACAGCACCACCCGGTTCTTGTCGCCGCAGCAGACATCGATGAAAAAGAAAGAGTTCTCCAATACCAGGCCCTTGCCATCCTTTGTCTCAATGAGAATCTTGCAATAGACCTCAAGTTCGTCAATCCATTCGTCTTTCTTATTGTTCAATTCGAATTCAAGGTTGATTGCCCCCCAGTAGCCGGCTGCGCTGGTGCCGTATCGGGAATCCTTGTACTCCGGCCCCCGCACCGTCTCCAATTTCAACTTCGGGCTGCTGCTGCTCTCCTTGACTGAAAATTTGCTTCTCCCCTGCGCCCACGCCCAAGGGCTCAGCAACAGCACTGCCAAGGCCAGCAGGCCAAAGAACCGGATTCTCTTGATCAGCATTTGGAAACTCCCGTATTTCGTTCTCCAACAACTGCCAGGATAACAGACGGCAGCCAAGGCACACCTTGACTTTCAGGCAGGCAATTTTTTACCATACCCGCCAAACTGCATTTATGCAAGATAAAATGACAAATTTTTTTGCTTTTTAGGCAAAAAGGTCATCTTTGTCATTTTCAGTCCGGGCTCTGATCCAAAGACTGGACTGCCAGGATACAGGCATCAGGCGAGGGTTTATTTTCCCATCAGCGCCTTGACGATAAAGCGCTCCAACCCCTCGTAGTCGCGTTCGGCGACATAGCCTTCGATCACGGCCTCGGGGATGGAACGTGAGACCTCCAGGAGGTCCAGGAAGATTTCCCGGCTGTTACTGAGATGCTTGGTGCTCTGCTCCAGCTTTTGAGTGCGCATCGCTTTGACATCAAGCCCGACAGCCTCGCCATTGCTGCCGTAGTTATGCTTGTCAAGGATGCGGACCTGGTTGAAGGCCCGGCGCAGATCAACACCACCGAAAGTCTTATCCTGGTCGAATTTCAAACCGTTCTGGTCATTCAAGTGAACGGTGAAGAGTTTATTGAAAGCCAGCGCGAACCCCATTTCGTCGGAGGGGTCCAGATTGGCCAGGATGGCATGTGCGCTTTCGATATTCACGCCGATGCGGGCTGGGTCACGCGTGAGCAGCCCCAGAGCCATGGCGTGCCCGGTGGTCGGAATATAGGTATGGTCCATGGGCTCATTGGGCTTGGCCTCAATGGCGATCTTGATGTCGGGATCGTAAGCCAGGATTTCGTCCAGAGCGGCAGCAATTCTCTGCACTGCCAGACGGCTGTCCTTGGCTTCGCGGATGTATGTGCCTTCCCGGGCAAACCAGAGCACCACCAGGTTGCTGCCCAGCAGACGGGCGATATCGACCGTTTTCTTGAAGCGCTCCATGGCGAAAGCACGGCATTCCGGGCAGTTATTGGTGAATCCGCCGTCAATGGTGCGGGGATCGAACCACAGGCGCGGGGCCACGAACTCTGCAAACAGGCCGTGTTCGTCGAGGGTCTTTTTCAGTGCAGTGGCTTCGGCGGCGATCTCAGAGGCGGTCATATTGTTCAGATTCGGCACTGCATCGTCATCATGGAACTGCACACCATCGAAGCCCAGCTTTTTATAACAAGCCAATTTGGCATTGAAAGTAAGAGAATCACGGACATCAGGTCCAAAGGGGTCTGCACCCTCGTGAATATTCCAAGGCCCGAAAGTAAATTTGAAAGTGCCAGCCATGATTTTACTTCTCCTTACAATTACAGGACTGTCTCAAAGCACATGGTAATTCAACCTTAAAAAACTTTATGATTAAATTAAGCTGCTCTTTAGGCGTTGTCAAGTCGCAACACCGGAATTTGTCTTTCTCAGCGAGCGCCTGCAGCAATGGCTCTGTCTTCTGTTCTGACAAACAGAGAGCGAGGCATTTCAGCAGTTGTGGACATTGTGGACATACATAGCATCTTCAAGGCTCAGGTGCGGCCGCATAACAGCGGCGCTACAGAGCTATTACCACCCTTGCCCAAGCGGATTTGCTGGTTTCCTGGAGGGGTATTGCGCCGGCATCGGGAGACGTTATATTATAGCCTGTATTCCCGTGTATTCCCACTGTTGCCACCCAGGAAAAACTGTATGCCTGAGCAACCACCTGCCACAGCCCAATCCACCCCAGCGCCTGACTGGCCGGGTGATTTGTCAACCCGGCCGGAAATCAGCTGCAGTTATCTGCGTGCTTCCGGCCCGGGGGGACAGCATGTCAACACCAGTGACAGCGCGGTACAGTTGCGTTTTCGCATTTCCGACAGCAGTTTGCTGGACGAACAGGGCAAGGCCCGCCTGCGTCGTCTGGCCCGCAGGCAGATCAATGCCCGGGATGAACTGGTGATCACAGCCTCTGAACAGCGCAGCCAGCTCCTGAACAAGCAGGCCGCATTGGCGCGCCTGCGGCAGTACCTGGAGATGGCATCCCGCCCTCCCAAGCCGCGGCGTAAAACCAAAGTGCCGGCGGCAAGCAAACTCAAGCGCCTGGAGAACAAGCGCATTCTGGCGGAGAAGAAGAGGCTGCGACAAGGTGAATAGCGGACGCCGTATGGGCACAAAAAAACCGCTGTCAGATGACAGCGGTTTAGCGGTTCAGAAACAGGATTACTTTTTGCCTTTTTTGCAGCCGCCCTTGGAACAGAAAGAGTCGTAAGTCTCTTTGCTGACGAAAGTGGTCAGGTTGCGCCCATCTTTGGTTTTGCCTTTGAAAGCATAACCGCCTTTCGGGTAACGGACGGCATCAATGACTTCAGTCTCGACGCTCTTTTTCTCTTTGACATCCCAGAATTTTGCTTTCATTTCACTTCGTCCTTCCAGTTTTTTTTATGCTACCAAAAGCCCCGGATGCTACTCACATCCGGCCGAGCAAACCGCAAATCATACCTAAGTATTGGTAATTATCAGTAATTTATAGCCGCATATATACTCTTTGCAAGTCGAATACGCAAAAAAAAACGTTATTTTCAGTCCCAAAGAATCAGAAATTGATATTTTCTTTTTCTCGCCTGCCCAGTTTGCAAAAAAGTTTTCCGGGCGTAAGGTATCGTGTCGCCCTGGAGAGGTTGCACTGGTAAGCTGCTAGGCTTGTAAT
>JAAZIZ010000352.1 GCA_012800565.1 Lentisphaerota bacterium | reverse complement strand
GGAAAGTGACGACGACGATGACAATACCGCAGATGCAGCCGGCAAAACTACTGCGCCTGCAAACACGGCAGTGCAACTGCTGCCGCTAACTTCAGAACCACCGCCACCGCGCCAGAAACAGCAGCGTCAAAAACAGCAGCGTCCCCGCTCACAGCAGCAACAACAGCAGGCCGAACTCCCGGAGCCGGCCAAGCTGGAGGTTGCCAGCGGAACTGCAGTGCCACCGCCTAAATCAAGTTTTCTGCGACGTCTGGCAAAAATCTTTCCCGTTTTTGCCAAGAGTGCACAGGAATCCGATGCGGAAACGCCGGCTCCGGCGGCAGACTCGCCGCCCCCGCCCAGTGCGCCAGCGGCAGTGCCTGCCGCCAAGATGCCCCCGCTGATTGAGAGCGCCCGCAGCACCGCTCCCCGCCGTAATAAGCGCCCACCGGTCAAAATACAGAAGCCCTCCCCCACCGTAGATGACATCCCTGAGCTGTTCAAGATCGACCAGGAAATTCTGGTACAGGTGACCAAGGGGCCTATCGGCACCAAGGGTGCACGGGTGACCACCAATCTGAGTATCCCGGGACGTTATCTGGTACTGCTGCCCAACTCCAACCATATCGGCGTGTCGCGGCGGGTGGAAGAGCGGGAAGAAAGAGACCGGCTGCGCAAAATGATCAAGAGTCTGTCATTGCCCAACAATATGGGCCTGATCTGCCGCACTGTCGGTGCTGGCTTGAAGATCGAGCACTTCCAGCGTGACTTGGATATGTTGCTGGACTGCTGGAACAAGGCCGAAGATGCAGCGGGAAAACACCGCGCACCATATTGTATCTACCAGGAGCCGGATTTGGCTGAACGGACCTTGCGTGACTGTCTGACCGAAGATATCGATGAAGTCGTGGCTGACTCGGAAGAAGCGTTCAAATGCGCCAGCGCACTGCTGCTGCGTTACAACCGCCATAGCAAAGTAAAGGTCAAATTATATCAGAATCCGACCCCGATTTTCAGCAAATACGGTGTCAGCCAGCAGATTGACAATATTTTCAACCGCAAGGTCAATCTGCCCAGCGGCGGCTATATCTGCATTGATGAGACCGAAGCATTGATTGCCATTGACGTCAACTCCGGCAAGAACCGCAGCGGCAAAGACCACCCCGAGACGATTCTGGCCACCAACCTGGAAGCCGTCAAAGAGATCGCCCGTCAGCTTCGACTGCGCAACATCGGTGGGCTGGTAGTTCTTGATTTGATTGACATGCGGTCCAAAAAAGACCAGATGACCGTCTACAAGACTTTCCGGGAGCTGCTTTCTGAAGACCGCGCCCGCATCAAGCTTACCCCAATCTCCAGTCTTGGACTGCTGGAAATGACCCGCCAGCGTGAAAACGAGAGCCTGGAGAGCACCATTTATGACGACTGTCCCTACTGCAAGGGACGCGGGCTGGTGAAATCTGCCACCTCCATGAGTGTCGAGATTCAACGACGGCTGAATGAGGTCCTGGCCCGCAAGCAGCATCTCCGCCGCCTGGCCGTGCATGTCAATTCAAAAGTAATGGACCGTCTACGGGTTGACGACCACAAGGTGATGGACTCCCTGGCAGTGGAATTTGAGCGGCAGATCACTTTCCGCAGCGACCCGAATATGCATATTGAAGAATTCAAGATTATTGATTTGGACAGCAACAAGGAAATCTGAGCGGTTTTGCGGCAATTGCAGAGGTCACTCTATGGAAATCAACATCCAACAGGTCAGCAAGTATTACTCTGACGTCCTGGCCTTGGATAATGTCAGCCTGGATATCGCTGACGGCGAGCTGTTCTTTCTGCTGGGACCATCCGGTTGCGGCAAGACAACTCTGTTGCGTTGCCTGGGAGGCTTCGAACAGCTTTCCAAGGGAAAAATTTTCTTTGCAGGCAAGGATGTCTCCAACGTCCCCGCCAACCAGCGCAACAGCGCGATGGTCTTCCAGGGCTACGCCCTCTGGCCCCATCTCACCGTTTGGGAGAATATCTCTTTTGGACTGGAAATGCAGAAAATTACCAAGGCTGAGCGAACACGCCGCGTCACGGAGGTTTTGGAGAAAGTACAGATAACTGACTTGGCCAAACGTAAGCCCAATGAATTATCCGGCGGGCAACAACAGCGGGTCGCACTGGCCAGGACCCTGGTAGTCGCTCCCGGATGCCTGCTGCTTGATGAGCCACTGGCGAACCTGGATGCCAAATTACGGCGGGATATGCGTCTGGAAATCCGCCGCCTCTGCAAGAACAGCGGCCTGACCGGCATCTATGTCACGCATGACCGGCAGGAAGCACTCAGTATGGCCGACCGGATCGCCATTATGCAGGCAGGAAAAATCTGTCAGGTGGGCACAGCGACGGAAATTTACCGCCAGCCGCAGAGTCGTTTTGTGGCCAGCTTTATCGGCGAGAGCAACATCTTGCCCGGGAAATGTCAGAATATCTCATCCGGAGAAGCCGTGATCGACACTGCCTGCGGAGTATTCCGGGCGGGGAAATTCCCTTCCGGCCTGCAACCTGGCAGCAGTGTCTGGCTGTCAATCCGGCCGGAAGCACTGCATTCCGGGCCGAGCCAGGTCAACCGTTTGCAGGTGACCTTGCAGCATATTGATTATCTGGGGGAAATGGCTGACAACATCAGCGTGACTGCCGACGGGACGGTGATTAAATTCTTCGAACTGAATCCGCAGGGCACCCGTCCGGAAGGCAGCAGCATTGAGCTGACAGTCAATCCGGACGAGGTCGTGGTCATGCTCGAATAAACCACCATACCGGCTCTGTTTTCCTCCGCGTTTCCGCAACTCCGTCCTGGACGTACTGTCGGTTCAACAGCAGGCACGGCCACCCAGCGGCACAGTTCCTGCTGGGGTTGTTTCCCCTGCCGGCCCCCAGGCCTGGCAACCAGGCAAAGACAGCACCGCCGGCGAGAGATTGAGTATATGCAGCGGGGTGGTTTCTGAGCCCGCCAGAACCTCGCTCAAATATGCATTGTCATTGATGATGACAATGCGCTCTGCGGCAGTTTGGACCGCCACCCAGCTGACCGCAGAATGATGGTATTGTACCTGCCAGTGACCGCATTTAAAGGTCTGCAGGTGCTCCCGGTAGAATTGCAGCCAGTGGCTGATTATTGCGCGTTCGTGTTCTGCCAGCGTAGTCATTTCCATGGACAGCATCGGCACGCCGGCCAAGGAAGCAATCATATGCCTGGCGATATTCTCCGGCCGTTCCTGCGAGTGCCAGTATGCCGGATCGGCATGTACCGGCACGCCGTCTCCCAAAGCAATGCGAATCTGGGCCAGGCGCTGAAAATTGTCCAGGAAATCGAATGGCACGTCGCCGGCCCGGAACTGAGTTCCGTAGGGCAGCATCGCCGGTGTGGCGTAGCCCTGCCGGAATTCCAGCAATGCCGCCGGGTTATGCCTGCGGATTGCCGCGCTCAGGCGGGCAATAAAGTCCAGGGTCTGGCGGCCGCGCGGATTGGTCAGGCTGGGGTAGTACTGGTCCAGGAAATCGACCTTCATTCCATCCAGGGGATATTTTTGCATCAGAGCCGAGACTTTCTCCAGGATTTGTGCCGTTTCCTTGCGCCGGGTGACATTCAGCAGGTGGTATCCCTCCAGATATTTTTCATCTGTACTGGCTTTGATTTGTGGATAGATAAGGCTATGGTCTCCGATCAGCAACGGTGCCACCCAGAGCAGGTATTGCAATCCCAGCGCCTGCATACGCCTGATATGGGCGCTGAAATCCGGGAATTTTTCCTTATTGACTTCCCAGTCGCCAATATTTTCATACCATGAGGAGATGGTTTCAGGCGAGACGCGTTTCATCTCTGCAAAGCACCACCCGTCATCAATGATCAGAGTGGAAAAGCCCAGGCCGGCGGCAACTGCGGCATTTTTCTCCACCCAATCCTGGGTCACTGCAGCGTGCACTGCATACCAGGTGCAGAAAACCGGCCCCCAGGCTGCATCCGGAAAATTCTGCTTGGGCAAGGCCAATTTTTGCCGATAGTCATCCAGGCAGTTGAGCCAAGGTTGGTTCCGCTGGTCCACAATCAGCTCGAAAGGCTCGGTTTCCTGGCTGGTACAAATTTCCAGGGTCAGATCGTATGTGCAGTCTTCCTGGTTCATGCGGGCGGTAATCCGGCAGTCATCATGCAGGTTCGTCAAGGCGATGCTGGCGCGGTTCTGTTGGGCAGTATTGAAAAAAGCCAGATAGGGGAAATTCCGCTGCGCAGCGGAATTCGCTTCAATAGTCCAGTTGATTTTGCTGCTGGGGACACGGTTTTCCGGTATCCAGTAGCCATGGAAATCAATTATTGGCAGCGAGAATGCTATTTTCAGCACCCCTGCCTCCGGCCGGGCCTGGATAGGCAGGCAAAAGTAGTCACCGGATAATTCGACACTTTGATAATCTGTGCAGTTGTGGG
>JAAZIZ010000351.1 GCA_012800565.1 Lentisphaerota bacterium | reverse complement strand
CGTTCCTGATCGGAGAAGCAGGGATCGCGCACCGGGTCGGTGGCGGCATCACCGCGGTAATTCAGGCTGGTTTTGTACAGCGTAGAGCCGCTGCCGATGCTGCTGGGATACAGATTGAGGTTGGCGATATTGCGGATGTACCCGGAGCCCAGATTGTCCTGAGGCCAGCCGATCGACAGAAAGTCGAAGCCCAAGTCGCGCAGCAACTTGCTGCTCTCGCGGTTGCCGCCCCAGAAATATCCGTAAACCTCGGTGGTGTCCAGCTGTGGTTCCGGACAGGAGACCTCCTCCATCCGCTCCGCCAGCACCTGCCCGCGCCGCCGGACCTGGATGAAAATCCGGTACAAGGTAGTAAAAGGCGCCTGCAAGGGCACCGTGTAGGCGTGCTGTGACGGCGCAGCGGGCCGCTCCTGCTGAAAAACAATCCGCCCGTCGCTGTCCTCAACCCAGCAGAAGACGGTGGTGTTCTGCTCCTCGCTGACAGGAATATCCAGGCTGAATTCCAGGGGCCCGCGGGGCGGGAAACAGCGGTCGGCCACCGGCAGGGTCAGAGGGGGTATCAGGCAGGTCTCGGGAGTATCAACCCGTACCGCCGCCGCATCCACAACCCGGCCATCGGACTGCAGGAGCTGCATTTCCAGAATGTGTACGCCGCCGGGCCAGGCCGTACTGTCCAGCTCAATGCTGTTTTCACCGGACTGCAAATCCAGGGACCGCTCCAGCTCGCACTGGACCCCGCGCTGCAGATTTTTGACCTGTACCTTAAGACGCAAACTCTGCGGTGCGGTGGCGGTAATCTGGATTGTCGCTTCTTTGCTGCCACTGAAAGCAGCCGCCGGTTCCTGCCCCGCCAGCCAGCGCAAGGATTTGATCATCGGCAAATACAGGTACTCCCAGTAGGGGAAATCGCGGCTGTAGTAAGCCGGGCACTCACTGGTGCTTGGCCGTTGCGGCAAAGCTTTGAAATAGCGCAGGTTGCTCAGATAATACCAGCTGGAACCCTGATTAAAGCAGGCCACCCGGGCCGGACCATTCTGATAGACCGAACAGATGCGGGCATCATCTGCCGCATTCGTCCGGCGCATGGCAGGAACCTGCAGGAATCCCGCCGGCAGCGGCTGCTCCTGTCCCAGGAGTGCCGGAGGGATATTCTGGCAGTCCAGAAACAAGATGCCGGTGGCTTTCTCCTGCAGCTGCTGCAGCAGAGTCACAAAGCGCTCCTGAACGTGGGTCGCAAAATCAATGCGCTGCACAATGACCAGCTGCGGCGTCTCCGGCAGATTTTCCAGTTGATGCAGCGTGTACTCCTCCAGCTCGGGGGCATATACCGGATGCAGCACCCCGAAACACCTGGGCTGATTGGTGATTTTGCGCAGCAGCGGCAGGAAGCGGTAGGTCAAATCCAGACGTTGCGAAAGCTCGATGATCTGGCGCTTGTCGGTGCATTCCTGGGTATTGCCGATCTGGCAGAGGTAGAGGATTTCCGGCAAAGTGAAAGCAGCCGGCTTGAACCATTTTTCATGCGGAGTCTCAGTCTCGTGACTGAGCTTCTCCAGATAATCCAAAGGAGCATAAGCGCTGTTGAGCAGCTTGTCCCGCAAGACATCGATTTTTGCTTTGGGTATGAAAGTGATGGGCTCGGCCACGACTTTCAGGTTGTCGATGTACATTCGCTGCTCTTCAAGTTCATAAGTATGGAAACCGAGACGGGCTACCAGCGCATTTTCAGGAGTGAAAAACGTATGCTGGACTTCTTTCCAGTCATAGCTGTCTTTGCCGCTCAGAATATATGTCTTGCGCTCAGGCATATACTTACCGTCCTGATTATAGAATTCCAGCAGGAACAGCGCGTATGCGGCTGTGGGAT
>JAAZIZ010000350.1 GCA_012800565.1 Lentisphaerota bacterium | reverse complement strand
GGGGGCCAGGAGCGCCTGCCGATTGCCGTAGGGTGCGCCGAATTCAGAAACGAAGTCGCTGATTGCACTGCTGCATTGCCATTGCGGGTTCTCAATGCTGAAATAGCGCCGGTTGGGAATCTGCTTCATATCCACTGCGCCCACCTGAATCTCCTCGCCGCCGATTTCCACCAGCTGGCGGTCTCCCAGCTGGCCACGGCCCCAGCGGGCGGAGGAATTGCGGTGATTCCAGACCGAGCTGGAGTTCTTGCGCATGCCGCCGAAGCGCGCACCGTTGACATAGCCTGCCGGCAAGGTGTCACGCTTGGCCGCAGCCCAGAGGTTGAACGCGCAGTCATCAAGCAGGAATTTGTTGCCCTTGAGGCGTTCGTGCGGTGACTTGTAGGTGACCATCTCGCCTTCCCAGTTTATGGTGTTGGCATGCATGCGTTCCGGCAGCAGCAGCTGCGCCTGCCCAGGCTGAATCGGGTCCCAGCACTCAAAGGCCTGGCGCAGGACATGGAACCACAGGAAATGGCTGGCGGCCTGGGGATGCCCGTCCGACGGAACCAGGGCCTGGCGGCTGCACCAGCGCACGGTGTCATCGCCGAGTTTGCCATAGTCCATAAATGGTATCTGATAACGCAGAGCGATAGCCTGCAGATCGCCGGGCGAAGGCGTGTAGCCACCATAATTCTGGAACAGACAGAACAGGAATTCTGCCTGCGGGTAATGGCTCTGAATCCAGCGGATAGCTCCCTCGAAGACTGCGCATTCGTCCGGGGTGTCGGTTTTTTCATTGGCGCCGCTGCCGTAGATGACCAGGTCCGGTCCCGGCCCGCTGCTGCGGCTGAACAGCTCGGGATGCAGTTTCTGCCAGTCTCCGCCTTCGGCATAGCCGTTGACTCCAGGGGAGGGGGGCAGACTCAGGGAACAATACGCCTCCAGACCACTGTGGGATTCACCGATGCAGGAACCGTCACAGGCCATGAAATTAAGGCAGATTTTTTCGACCGGCAGGTTGAAGCGGCGCATCAGTTCCAGGCGCAGACGGCCGGCGTAAGAGTAGTAATGCTGCCACCAGCCGACATAACCGGCCAAATCAGGGCGGTTGACCAAGGCAGGATCGAACAGACGGTCCGGCAGTTTCGGCTGCTTGTAGGTCGGCGAAGCGGGGTCTTCGTCATAGCAGTACATGGGCGGGTTGGCGCTGCCGCGGTCGATGCTGCTGCCCATCAGCAGGATATGAATGGGCTCGCCTTTCCATAACTTCTGCATGGTGCGGGGGATATGACGGTATGCAGATGGCATTTGCCGGCGTGCAGGCAGAAATGGACTGGCGCTCGCGCCTTGGCTAAGGCAAGGCGCCCAGACATGCACCCGGGCATCTGACGAGAGATTGGTGAACTCGACAACCAGGCCGATGCTGTTGCAGTCTTCGCTGTATGATTTTCCGTCGCTGTGGTAGTGTCCTTCCAGGAGAAAATTCTCGACTCGCAGTTCCAGCATTCCATCGTTGTCGGCGCTTGTGGAAGCAGTTTTGGCGATTACCAGTTCGCCCCGGGAGTGCCGGGGAAATTCCCGTTTGTCGCTGGCACCGAAATCGGCTGGTTTCCAGGTGCCGTCTTCGCTGTCGATTTTCATCAGCTTCAGGCTGGCCTGCAGAGCACCGGGAACGCTTTGCCAGCCGCCGGCCCAAAGACTGACGACTTGGTTATGGGCCAAACCGACTTCGGCAAAAGGAATAAACTGTGAAAAACTTTTGCCAGGAGCGATGCTGACGATGTTCTGCACGGAATAATCCGGGCGCTCGCCGCTGGCCAGATGTGATTCCCGGGTCACCGTGATGTCACCGTAATTCTCATGTTGCCAGAAAGCGACTGTGTGGGCATTCCAGCTGATTGCCTTGCCATCACGGTGGTTGATGAAACTGTGGAAAGAGAAAGCGGGATTAAGCAGCAGATTCTCACTGCCAATCAGGGGCAGGGCGGACAGTACAGTGAGGAGCAGGCTTTTCTTGATTAGTGATGACATTGGTTTGGGGTTTCCTTTCCGGGGGTCAGCATAGTGCAGGAGAAAAAATAGCCTGGAGACGACTCGCTGCTCAGCAGCGGCGGGTAATCCAATCCAGGACCGAATAATGACTGAAAATAACCTCTGGAGCCTGTTCTGTCAAGCCAAAAGTCAAGGGCGAGTCGTGGTTTCCAGCAGGAATCTCACAGTAGGTGAAATTTTCCTCTTCAGCCATGACTCCTGCGAAACGGCGGGACTGACTGACAGGCATCAGTTCGTCAGCCGTGCCATGGATGAGATAGATGGGCTTTCCCCGCAGGCCCGCATGGTTGAAGAGCGGCGAATGGGTACGGTACAGGTCGGCCTGGATGGCAGGTGTACCGCCGTAATGCTGTTCAAGACTGTCCGCAATTTCGCTGCGAATAGCTGCGGTGCGGCTCAGTGAGCCCTTTGGCAGTCCGGGTGGCGCGGGCGCATTTGCATCTTGGCGGCAGAAAGCATGATATGCCGCCAGGTCGGTCACTGCACCACGGGCAACCACACCCGCGACATTGTCAGGACGCAAGGCGGCATAAATCAGATTGCTGGTCGCCCCCATGGAGCCGGAGATAAAAAAGAATTGTTCAGCAGAAAATTCCTGACGGAGGAAGTTAAGCAGCGCATCCATATCTTGTACAGCGGCTGGCCCCATCCAGGCGTTGCCGCGCAGATTCGGGGTCAGGATGCCGTATCCGGAGGCCAGGAATTGCGGCAGCCAATACTTGCGGATATCCGGACGCAGATAGAGTTGATTGCCCTTGCCGCCATGGCCATGGATAACCACCAGCCAGCGGGAGGTATCTCCGCTTGGGGGCAGCAGCATGGCCCAGTCCGCCAGGTCATCGGCCGGACTCTGGTAGTCGAGATACAGCAGCCCCGGCGGGAAACCGCTGGCATTATGCTGGCGCAATTGGCAGTGAAGTGGCAAAAAAAACGCTGGTTTTTCTGTGTCCATAGTTGAATCTGCCCTTTCTGAGATTATAGTAAAGCAATACGCAGGTTATGTTTCTGCGGGTGTAGCATAGTGGTAATGCTTCGGCCTTCCAAGCCGACGATGTGGGTTCGATTCCCATCACCCGCTCCAATTATCAAGCCGCTTAATGCATTTGCATCAAGCGGCTTGTTTTCGTCATCCCTATGCACCGGAGAGCATTCTCCTGCCGGTGCTCAGATGAAATCGCCGAAAGCGAGCAGCAATGGGTAGTCGCGCAGGGGCAGGTGCAAGAAACTGCGCTGGCCACGGCCGTTGTCCTCGACCATTCCCGGCGGTAGCGCGTAGATGGAGCCGTCAACCAGATCGACCAGGCGGACCTGCTCCGGGAGCTTCACG
>JAAZIZ010000349.1 GCA_012800565.1 Lentisphaerota bacterium | reverse complement strand
GGCGACCCGCTGCAAGGCCTGGAAACCGCCATGCTGCTGGTATTCAGCGATGTCTTCGGGCTGGTCCTGGCCGCTGTTGGCAGTCACCAGCCGGGCATACTGGCCTATCGCCGGGGAGTCGCTTACTTCCGGTTGGCAGGCGCAGCTGCGGTTGTACCAGCGGTGCAGAGCCAGCTGTGCCTGCCAGCCGATCTGCCGGATCGCATTGCGGGAGCTGAGATGGCGGCCCAGAATGGTTTTCAGAGTATGTTCCTGAACTTGGTCGTAGTGATAATACAGTCCGTCATTGAACACAGTGAGCAATGGTGCCCGGAAGGATAGTCCATGGCAACCGACGGATTTGAGGCTGAATTCAAGACCATGCCGCTGGCGTTCCTCCTGCAGGGCCTGCATTATCCGGGCGCTGCCGGCCGCCCGGCAGGAGGAGCAACAGCAGAGCCGTATCTCAGTTTGCCCTGGGGCGGAACTGCTGTTGCCAGCTTCGGCAGCGGCGTCTTCTTCGCTGGCCAGCTGGAGAAAATCCTTGATCACCTGGGGGATATTCCCGGGTTTGACCTGTCCGAAGATATGGCGGTCGATCTGCACTGCGACTGCCAGCATGCAGCAGCCCAGGCAGGCGACTTTGCTGAGAGTGAAGAGTCCGTCGGCGGAGGTGTCCTGATCGCCGGTGAGGCCAAGGTGGGAGGCAAAAGCGTCATAGACAGCTTCGGCTCCCTTGACATAGCAGGCAGCACCGATGCAGACCTTGATCTGATGTTTGCCGCAGGGAGCGAATCTGAAAGCGTGATAAAATGAGGCTACGCTGTAGATATGATTCAGGCTCAGGGACAGTTTCCGGCTTAATTCGGCCAGAGCCTCAGGGCGCAAATAGCGGTCGCGGTTCTGCAGTTCGATCAGTTCTGGCAGCAGCGGGTGTATCATTCCTGCGTCTCCAGATAAATCAAGTCATTATCGAAAGTGCGGATGACGATATTGCCCCGGTGGAAAGCCGGCACCGCAACGACCTTGCATCCCAGACCGTATTTGCCCTCGGTGGTGATTCCCTCCCGGCTGGCGGAGAGCAGCAGCAGCTCACCGCTGAGGTTGACCGCGACGATTTTTCCGCCCACGGCCACCGGCGAGGCATAGAAGCCATCGTTGAAAGAGGCCTCAAAGAGCTCCTCGCCGGTCCGGCGGTCCAGGCCGATTCCCAGGCCGCCGCTGTCGAAGAGCAGGAGGATTTCTTCCAGCAGCAGTGGTGAGGCGACATCCGGAGCCGGGACGTTGTCATTGCGGAACCCGATGCGGCCGTCCGCCACGGCGAAACTGGCGGTAATGGCGCCGGTATTGGAAAAAAAGAACTGCCCGTCTCCGGCCACGGCGCTGGTGGCCACCTCTCCGCCCAGTCCGTCAAAACGCCACAGGGACTGCCCAGTATCGGCGGCGAAGGCCTCAGCAAATTTATTGCCGGCGGTAAAGATGGTGATTTTGTCATCCTGGCAGGATGCACTGGGACTGGACCAGGAGGGTGTGCTTTCGCGCCGGGTTTCCCAGAGCGATTTGCCGCTGTGCACGTCCAGGGCATAGATGGTCTGGGTATCCTCAAGGTCGTACTGCAGGATGAGCCGGTCGCCCAGCAGCAGTGGCGACGAGGCGTAGCCGTAGAGTATCTGGGGGGACGGAAGCTGCCGTTGCCAGAGCAATTCGCCGCTGTGGGTGCAGCAGAGCAGCTCACCGGTGGCAAAGACCGCATAGACGCGCTCGTGGTCCAGGCAGGGCGTAGGTGCGGCGTAGCCGGTGTCAGCGGTGACTTCGGGAATCATCGGTGCGGTATTGCTGGCGAGACGCCAGAGCAGCTCGCCGGAATCCGCGGCATAGCAGAACAGAGCACGCTCGGTTTTATTTCCGCCGCTGACAAAAATTCGGTCGCCCCAGATTACTGGCGAGCTATACCCGCCCAGCGGTATCCGCTGCTGCCATTTGCGCTGGAACTGCCAACGAGCCGGCAAGGGGTTTCGGTTCGGCAGCAAAGAGCCACGGAACTGCGGCCAGTGCTCCGTGCCGGCCACTAATGCCGCCTGAATATCAATCGGCGCAGCGGCTGGAGCGGTGGCGGTAGTGGTGTCAGCATCGGGCTGCGCCGTGAATCGGGGGCGCAGGAGCAGAATGGCCGCAGTCAGGACCAGGCTGGTCAGCAGTACCAGCAGCAGCAGTTGCTGGCGCTCGCTCTCGGCCGAAGGCGCAGGCGCGGCAGGGGTCTGCAGCCGCGGGCGGCAGAAGAAATGCTCCAGCCCGGTCAGCAGGCAGAGGAGCAGGAAAGCGCCGCCCAAAAGCAGGAATCCGTATGCCTGCCGGTCCTGGGTCTGGAAGTATGTGGCGCGGTAGACGTAATCCAGTTCCCGCACTGTCTGCCGCAGGGCGGGGTCTTCCAGATTCCCGGCTTTCAGCTGCTCCAGCTGCTGCAGAGCCTGATTCAGGGGCTGTGTCCGCCTCCAGGCATCGTGAGCCATCAGTGCCCCCAGCACCAGAATGAAGGCCAGGGTCACCCATTGCCCAAAATGCAGGCAGTTTTTGACTGCGTCGTCTTTCATGTTTTCCGGTCTTGTTGAGACAAGCGTGGCTTCTCCAGCGGGCAGGTCTGATAGCAGCGCCCGCAGCAGAAACATAATGTATGGTCGATGCGGTGGATGTTTTCCTCCGGCCTCCGCCTGGCCTGGACAATCAGTTCAGCCATGACCCAGGCGGCAAAGAGCAACCCGGCCAGAGTCAGGCCGGTGCGGATGACTCTCCGGCCCCGGTCGGCAGCAGCTGACAGCTCGGCGGCAGGCCGCTGTGATTTCTCATACGCATCCACAGTCAGCGCCGATTCCGCGCGCTGCAGTTTCTGCTCCAGGCTGATGGCACGATGCTGCGGATAGAGCAGGGGCGCTGCAGCGTAGCCCAGGAAACCGCCCAGGGCCAGGGCCAGCGGGATGCTGGCCAGCAGCAACTCCAGGCGGCGCAGCCCTCGTTTGCGCTGGGCCGGCGAGTCATCGTTTTCCGGGGCGATGATGGCATTATTGGGGCAGCCCTGCAGGCAGAGGCGGCAGTTGATACAGTCGTGGGTGGTAATGATTGGCTTCTTCCAGGACAGCAGGGAGAACAGCCGCAACAGTACGCCATACGGGCAGAGATAGCGGCAGAACGGGCGTGAAATCAGCAGCCCCAGCAGCAGAAAAACTACTGTGAGCCAGAGATAAGGATGGTTGAAAGAACGCAGGAAAATTGGCAGATAGGGGTCGAGACGGCAGAGCGGAAAGCCGATCCCCGCTACTGCACAGACCAGCACGAGCAGCAGCACCAGCACTGCGCCCAGGCGGAGAAACCGGTCCAGTGCAGGCGGCAGGTGGAGTTTTTTGCCGGGCATAAGCTCCTGCAATGCGCCCAGGGGACAGGCACCGGCGCAGAAGAGCCGGCCGTAGAACAGGGCGCAGAGCAAAGGCAGGGTGAAGAGCAGCAGAAAAGCCAGGGGCAGGGGAGCGCCAGTGGCTGCCCCCTCTGCGATATTCTGCACTATGCCCACCGGGCAGGGGCAGGCATGGAACAGAAAGCCGAAGACGACCAGTCCCAGCAGGTGCAGCAACAGCAGCGCTTTGCGGGAACGCAGGCGGTAAAAACAGATGCCGCTGCAGAGCATGAACAGCACTATCGCGCCGGCCCGCAGCAGACTGCTGTCGAAGACCGCTTCCTCCATTACCAGCTCCGGAATACGGTAGGTGTCAAATTCCGGTGCCGGGAAGCGAGCCTGGGCGAACAAAAAGGGTGTCATTTGGCCTCTCCTGCAGATTTGAAGATATAGGGCCGGCTGGCCGGTACCCGGACGAAGGCACCCGCAGGACAGACTGCCGCGATATGGCATTGGTTGCAGTTCAGGCATAAATTGTGCCGGACCTGCAGGAACAGCGAGCCATTGCCGAATGCAGCACAGCCTTTCACGCATTTGCCGCAGGCGATGCATTTGTCTTCGTTGATCTTGTATTCAAAATACGGGTCTTCGATGTAGGTGCGCTCAATGGCATCGACCGGGCAGCGCAGGTTCTCGGCTGCGGTGTCGAACTTGAGCCGGTTGTCCTGATAATAGCCGCTGCAGAACAGGCAGTATCCGCAGGCGGCGTACTGGTGCACGCATTTCACCGCCGAGGGGCGCAGAATGCAGGCAGTCGCACATTTGCCGCATTGGATGCACTTGCTCGGATCAATCTGCCACAAGGTACCTGGCAGGACGGATTTATTCCGGCGGAACCGCAACGCAAACGGCGCGGCCAGCAGGACGGTGAAGAGGCTCCGGAGAAAATTGCGGCGGTTCATTTTCCGGCCTCCCGAAAAGAAATTGCGGTCGGGTGCCCGCAGCGGTTGGCGGCCGGGCACCGCCGGCAGACGCCGTCACCACTGCAGACATCCGCCGGGCGGGAGGCCCCACGGCTGTTGTTGCCAGCCAGCCGGGCTGTCAACCAGACCAGTCCGCCGGCGACGGTCAGGCGGGACAGGGTTTTGAGGAATTCACGGCGAGTCATAATATGGCACCTCCCAATGTTGGTTGGAGTGCAGGTCATACAGATGTACTGTATCAGCAGTATGGTACAGGTGATAATCGTGTTCCGAGGCAGACAGAGAGTTGCTGAGCACGCGTTCCAACTCGCCGGAAGGCAGGTAGATGCAGGCCCGACGGCTGCCTTTCTCCATGGTGACAAAGCGCCCGCCGGACAAGGCCGCGAAGCGGACCGGGTTGCAGCAGCCGGCAAACTGTTGCGAGGGCTCCCAGAAGGAGATAAAGCGCCCGGTCTGCGGGTCGAGACGCTCCAGGCGTTTGCGTCCGACATTGGCTACCCAGAGTTCTCCTTCCGGGGAGAGGTCGAGCGGGAAAGCCGCTCCCGGCACGATGAAACGGTCTTGCCCGCGTGATTCCCAGACTATGCGGTTATCGTTTACGGCGACTGCCTGCACGACTTTGCGCTGCCGGTCGATTTCGAAGCGCAGTCCGTCCAGGGTCATATCGGTCTGGGGCAGTTCTGCGGCGCTGAGCTGCGGTGCAGCCGGTGCAGCCGGGGGGGCGGTTCGGGGCAACTGATGCAGCAGCAGTATGGCCAGTCCAAGCAAAGCCAGCAGTCCGAAAAGCAGCAGCAGTTTTTCGTGACGGTTGAAGCGCATAATCAAGGTTCCTTGCGTAAGTCCAGACAAACCATTGAGGTTGAATCCCGCAGCAGCATGATGCCGTTGGCCAAGGCGATCGGTCCCCAGGAGTCAACTCCTGGCAGTACCTTGCAGCGGGCCAGTTCAGTAAAGCTCCAGTCCGCAAACGAGTACACGTGCAGTACTCCATCGTCATCCATAATCCACAGTGCGCCGTCAGCATACAAGTATGGGCCCAGGCCGAAACGGTGGTCCCTGCCGCTGCCGGCGGCAATGTCGGGCAGAGCCGAAATCGCGCTGGCGACCAGTTCGCAGCGTCTGGCGCCGGCATCCTTGGGCTGGATGGTGATCAGGGTGCCGTCCAGCAGCAGCGGAGTCTGCTGTTCGGAAGCCGGCCCGCGGTTTGGCTTCCAGGACTCGCCCAGTACGGTACTGAATTTGCCTTCCCGGTAGTTGAGATGCAGGATGGCTGAGCCGGCACCGTATCCGGCAGTCAGGAACAGCCGTTGCTGGTCCAGCTGCACCGGTGTGGGGGCCCAGACCGGCGGCTTCCAGTCCTGGTTCTGCCACAACAGCTGCCCGGAGTCGTCACAGGCGCTGATGCCGCCGATGCCGGCGTAGATGTACTGCTTCACGCCATGGAACTCGGCCAGCAGCACGGATGAGTGCGACATCTTGATGGCGTGCTGGTTCGGCAGCTCCCAGAGGGTTTCCCCGGAGCGCAAGTCCAGCGCTGTCAGCAGCACCTCGGTGCCGCCGATGCCCAGGATGACCCGGTCCCCGTCGATAAGCGGGCACTGCCCGGCATACCACTGCGGTACCTCGGCACCATAGTCGCGGATCAGATCGCGGGTCCAGAGCAGCTCACCGCTGGTGGCTTCGACTGCCATCACATGGGCGGCAGGTCCGAAAGAGACCACGACATTGTTGGCGCAGGCGGGGACAGTGCGGGATTTGCCGTGATTGCGGCGGATCGGATTATGGTAGTAGCGGCGCCATAATTCCTCGCCGCTGAGCAGTGCAAAGCAGCGCAGCGCATCGGCGTTTTCCGCTTCCAGATAATCCAGCACGTAGGCCCGTGCATTGACGATGATTGCACCCGCGTATCCTTCGCCTAACCCGGTTCGCCAGAGCACCTTGGGGCCATCTGCACCCCAGGTTTTCTGCAGGGGTACGCTGTCGGTCACGATATTGTCGCGCTGCGGTCCGCGGAAAGCCGGCCAGAGGCCGCTGAAAGCGGTCAGGCTGGCTTCATCCTGGAGGCGGGCAAAATCGCTGCCGATCTGAGTCTGCACGACCTGGACCTGGCGTTGCTCAGAATTATCCCGTGCGGCGGTGGCCGGCAGTATTTCCTTATTGCTGGTGTAGTTCAGGTAGCTCTGGAGAAAAAACAGCGCCAGCAGCACGAAGACAGTTTTGCTGAGCAGCAGCACTTTCTTCATTCTTGTTCCTCCTCGCTGGCCAGGAAAATGGCAGGGTAGAGTTTTTCACTGTACCAGAGCTGGGAGAAGTACAGCCCGACTGGCTCAAGGGGAATGGACTCGGGATGCTCCCGGAACGGCTGCAGGTATGCCTGAGCCCGGATAATGGCGGCATTGGCCTCGTGATAAGGCTGCAGGGCCCGGATGCAGCGGGCTGTGAAAAAGACATAATCCTGCCCGTCTTCGGCCGGATTGCCCCAGCCGCCGCTGGCATGCTGATGCTGCAGCAGATAGCGCACTGCTGCAGCCAGGAAAGGGGCCCCGGAATCGGCCAGATGCTCCAAAACCAGGGCCGTGCCATAGACCGGGGCCAAGCCATCCGGTGCCGTCTGATCGCCGAACCACAGAGGCAGAAACGAGCCGTCCGGCTGCTGATTCTGCCCCAGAAAAGAGAGAATCTTGCGCTTGGCCGCAGCGATGCGCTGCTGCAGTTGGGCTGGCAGCATGGGTTCATAGAGCGATAAAGCTTTGTAGGCGTGGGCGGAGAGGTCTGCGGAACTGCGGTCAAAGGGGAATTTTCCCCAGCCGCGGCAGAAAGTCGGCAGGCCGCCGTCGCGGTTCTGCAGGTCCAGCAGCCAGCAGAGGCCTTGACGCACGCTGTCGCTGCTGCGCTCGCCCAGCGTGTGCAGGGCAATCAAGGCTGCGGCGGTATCATCTGCATCGGGGACGCCGCCGGTGCGGTTCGTCCAGCACCAGCCGCCCGGCGCGGCGCGGGTGAACGGATGGACTGCTTTGCACTGCTGCTCTTTGAGGAGATTGCGATAGGAGAATTTTTCTTCTGCGCTCAAGGTCTGGCCGAAGCTGGCCAAGGCCAGGGAGGTGACCCATTGGTTCAAGTCGCTGTCAATCGGCCAGGCGCCGTTGTCCCGCTGGGTCTCCAGCAAAAAGGTCAATGACTTTTGGGTGACTGGATGTTCGCGCAGCCCGGCTGAGCAGAGACAGATGGCACAAAAGGCGGTCAGGGGCGCGGCTTCCAGAAAGCCGCCGCTCTCCGGCTGTTTGGCGCTGAGCACCCGCAGGGCCTTGCCCTTGCATATAGAGCGCAGCAGGCGTAGCAGCCCGCGGCGAGCATGTGCCTGCTGGGCCAGACCCACGCAGATCAGCGCCGGCAGCGCATAGCTTACGACCGGCAGGCGTAAATGCCGGAACAGCGCCTCGGGGACGCAGACTGCCTCGAAAGGGAAGTATGGCATATCCCGCCAGGCGGCTTTGGCATCCGGGAAGAATCCCGCCGCAGTCGCCAGAGCCAGGATCGGAACCGAGAAAGTCAGGTCCCGGCCATATTTTTCCAGGAATGCTTTTTTGACGGCCGGGAAGCTGAAGTCCTGGAATTGCTGCAGCAGCCATTCCCTGGTCTGATTGGTCTGGCGGGCGCTTTCCGGGTCCCGTACCAAGGCGGTATAGGCCAGGAAAGTAGCGGTCAGATTAGCGGGTGATTCCGGCGAATCGCCATACAGGGCATCCTGATCGCGATGGCTCAGCAGCCATTCCCGGGCACGCCGGATTGCCTGGGAGTATTTTTGCGCGTCGGCGAGCTCCAGCGCCAGGCAGGCGGTGGCCGTGGATACCGCCGAATCAGATAATCCGCTGGTAAAAAAACCTTCACTGTTGCGTTGTTGCAGCAGAAATTCACGGCAGTTATTGGCAGTCATGGCATTCCTCCCATAGCCAGCAAACCGTAGGTGGTATATTCAAGATCGCCAACAGGACTGCTGGGAGTGGCGGCAAACAAGGCATCATCGCGAAAACAGCCCCGGAGGAAATCGGCAAGCCGGTATTTCAATGGCAATGCGCACCTCCGGAGGGCAAAACTGGCCGTTGCAGTGGAGAGCAAATCGCCCTGCGGCACCTCCTCCGCAGCTGCGAAGGAACCGTCCGGACGCTGCCGGGCTTGCAGTGCCGGCGCAGTCTCCCCGCGCTGTTCTGCAGGCAAGACCCAGAGCGCTGCGGCAGTGGCATTGGCGCTGTATGCCGTGGCAGGGCGAAAGTTGCTGTACAGCCCCCCGGGCAGGCGGTATGCGGACAGCGAGACCGGCAGAGCCGGCAGACCGCAGTCGAGACGCAGCGTCTGCAGGAGAAAAACCGAATACGGATTGCCGGGGTCGTGCTGGGGAAAATCCTGGGCCGGTCGCTGGTGCAGGGATGGCAGCAGGCGCTTCCCGGGCAGCGGCATGGTTTGCACTGCCAGACGGCGCTGCCGCAGCGGTACCCGTCGCAGCAGGCGGAGCAGCCCGAGGGAGCGCAGGCAGGCTGCGGCCTGTACCAGGGGCAGGGTTGAGAATTCTATGGCATTCAAGGCATTGAG
>JAAZIZ010000025.1 GCA_012800565.1 Lentisphaerota bacterium | reverse complement strand
TGCACAAGCATCCGAGAGGAGCTCCTGGTAATCCTCCGAGGGCATGATTTTGATTGACGGGTCCAGGGGATAATCGCGGCCAGGATGAGCCATGCCGGCGCCGTTGACATCGCCGGTGCAATGTGTGTGGGTGGCATTGAGTATCAGTTTGGCGGCATCGACTTCCGGGGCCAGGGCGCAGACTTTGGCGCGGATTTTCTTCACGATTTCGCAACCCAGGCTGGTGACGTCGCAGGACAACATGGCAATTTGTTCTTTCCCGTTGTCGATAATCAGTGCAGTTACTGTGATCGGGTCCAGAATGCCCTCTGAGACTCTCAGGTAAAACTGTCCGTGGATGCTGGTAGGTTCCAAGGTGGAAATGTCTTTGCAGGACCAGCCGATTTTCAATTTAGTACTCATTGCCGTTGATTACTCCCATTATTTGCCCAGTTGCCTGTTATTCACGTTTTTGCGCCTCTGCATTTTTCGGCTACTCTTTTTCGCCGCCTGACAGAATGCCTTTGAGTCCCTTGCCAATGCCCTTGACGCCTTCAGTTACTGCGGTGCCGGCATCCTTGATACTGTCAGTCACTGCGGTCCCTGCATCCTTGACGCCTTCAGTCACTGCGGTCCCTGCATCCTTGACGCCTTCAGTCACTGCGGTCCCTGCATCCTTGACGCCTTCAGTCACTGCGGTGCCGGCATCCTTGACGCCCTCGGTTACTGCGGCTCCTGCATCTTTGACACTGTCGGTCACTGCGGTGCCGGCGCCGCCGACCGATTTCACTGCCGCAATCAGCATTTCCCGCAGAACTACTGCTGCGGCTTCAACGGTGCTGACTTTATCCTGCTCCTTCTTGCCAATGTCCTTGATGGATACTGAGGGCAGGGGGATAGGCAGGGCCTTGCCACCCATCAGCTTGGCGCTCAGGGATATTTTTCCGTCTCTTACTTCGACCAGATCAATCTCGACTTTCTTGCCCGGCTTGTCATCCTTGGGCTTGGGTTCTTCTTTATCCTTGTCGTCCTTGGGCGGGAACATCTGATTGATATTGTCCAGGATAGTTCCCAGATTAGAGTTCAACAGCCCTACTTCGCAAACCAGCTCAGGAGCGAGAATCTCAATTTTGGTGATGCTGATGGTGTCGCCGAACAGACTGGAGGGGACCAGCGAGACGAAAATTTTGTCGAAGCTGATGGCATGGTCGGTTTTGTATCCGTCAGGATTGCCGATGACGAAATCTTCAATCAACAGTTCTCCTTTACGGAACGACAAGTTGACATTATCTACAGTGACTTGGCATTGGGTGACTGTTGAGCCGATGGTCTGGATGCCTCCTTTAAGGATACTGTCGATGAAAACCAGACTCAGGATGACGGCAAGCACCAGGATAATCAGTATGGCCAAGACTATTTTCAGCCACGTTTTCTTCTTTTTGCCTTGCGACATTTCTGTTTTTCCCTTTACATTTTTATGATTTTATCCATTGCTTGTGAAGTTTTTTCCAGCAAACCGTCGCGGTATGGCATCATCTCGCAGGTCAAGGTGCTCTGATAGCCGATTTTGCGCAGCGCGGCCATAATCTCCGGCCAAGGCATATCACCATCCAGGAGATCGCAGAAGCCATCCAGGGTTCCGACTGAGAGCTTGAATTCCTTGCAGTGGATGCGTTTGATCCGTGGTCCCAGCAATTCAATCCAGTGCGGCGGCCATTGCTGATGGTTCAAGACGTTGCCGAGATCAAAATAGACCCCTACGGCGGGATTGGCGATCTGATCGATAAAATCCCGGAATTCCAGCGGAGAATAAAAAAGGCCATTCCAGACATTTTCCACTGCCAGGGTGACCCCCAAGTCCGAGGCGGTGCGGCCCAATTCCAGCACCGCTTCCCGGGCCCACTCCAACGCCCGGTCGTAGCGTACCGGCTGGAAGGATTTTTCCCAGGGGATTATTACTGCACCCGGCACGAAAAGCATAGCCTGACAGCCTAGCCAGGCGGCGCGCTGCAGGCACTGCTTGTGAATTTCGATGGCTTTGCGCCTGATGCCGGCATCGTTATCGGTGGGGCAGAATGCCCAGCTCAGGCCGCTGGCCAGAGTTTCGACAGTCACGCCGCTGGCATCAATCAGCTGGCGGTAGCGCTGGCAGTCCGCCTGGCTGCTTTGCGGGGTCAGAATCCCCTCAAGGCCGATGCACAGTTCCAGGGCAGGGAAACCGGCATTCTTGCTCAGTGATAAAGCTGTGTCCAGCGGGCAGCTGCCAGCCAAGCCCCCGGGCATCGCCCAATAACTAATGGCTTTTTGCATATTCGTCCTGGTTTGAGGTTGATATTCAGAAGAAAAGGAGCATTCAAATACTGTACTCGCATTTTGCCGAAAAACAATCAGCGGCGACAAAGATGCAGGCTATTTGCTTTATTTTTCTGCAGAGCGGCGTGCGCAGATCGGGAAATTGCATTGGACGTATTGGACGTATGGATGAGGCAATGAAATAACGGGACAATAGGATGTGCGATTTCAGCTTGCTGAACCCATGCGCCCCATAAAGTCCCATACGTCCCATACGTCCCCTATCCATACGTCCCATACGTCCCATACGTCCCATACGTCCCCTATCCATACGTCCCATACGTCCCATACGTCCCATACGTCCCCGCCATCTAAAATGATTGACATAACAGCCGA
>JAAZIZ010000348.1 GCA_012800565.1 Lentisphaerota bacterium | reverse complement strand
AGCCAGTGCCAAATATCCCGGCAAACCGGTGTTTGTCATTGACCATATTCCGCCTTACGACACGACCAGGAACAGCCTCGTCTGGGGCTCTCCGGGGCGGCGGAAAGTTCTGGATAATTACCCGCAGGTCGTGCATATTTCCGGTCATACGCACAATTCGCTGCGCAATGAAATGTGCATCTGGCAAGGAAACTTCACCAGCGTTAATGCTGGCTGCCTACAGTCCTGGGCGGGGTCTTTAGTCGGGACTGCCCCGGCTTCGAAGAAGTCCGATGAAGTACTGATTATGAAAGTCTTCAGCCATAAAATCGACTTCCACCGCTTTTCCCTGGCCGATAAAAAAGAGTTCCTGGCCGACAGGCTCTGGAGTGTCCCCTGGCCTTTCGACAAAGACACTGCGCCGTACTCTGTTGCCGCCCGCAAAGCCAAAGCTCCAAAACCGCAATTCCCGGCCGGGTCCAGAATCAGCATCACTCCTGACAGCGCCGGCGCCAACCTGACCTTGCAGTTCCCTTATGCCCATGACCCGGATAGCGTTGAAGTCTATAAAATCGAAACATCGCACCAGGAAGCAGACGGCACCTGGGTGGTATTCACCCGACAGGATATCCAGGCCGATTACTATCTCCCGCCGCAACAGCGCCCCGGACAGCAGACCCATGCCTTCAATGCCGGATATTTTACAGCCGGGAAAACATACCGTTTCCAGATTACGCCAGTAGATTTTTTCGGCAACGAAGGAGTCAGCCTGCAGGCTGAGACCACAGTCTCCAGCGTGGAACAAGGCGAAGTCATCTACGAATCTTTCCAGCCCATGCAGGACCTGCCTTTCCTGAGCGGGCTGGATGGCGGCTCGCCCTTGCCTCTGGTCGATGGCTTTTACCACCACAAATCAGGCAATGCCAGACTTGTACTGCCGGAAAATGTCTGGGCCGGACCGGCGAAGACTCGCTTCCGCTTCACCATAGATATGCAGATGAAGCAGCCCGGCCCCGGACAATGGACCGTTGTTCTCCGCAATCCCACCCCCCTGACCAATGCCAATGCCCGCATCTATACCCCGCCAGGTGAATCCGGGCTGCAGAGATACGTGATCGACTTCCAAAAACGCAGAGAAAATTACAACTACTACTTGCTGATCCGCGAAGGCAGCGCCGGTTTCGTGCAATTCAAGTACGTTAAAATCGAGAAATTTCCTTAATTAGAGCGTTTTTTGCCTCAGAGCAGCCATACTGCTGCTTACAGTTAAGCCAGCGTTCCTGGATGCACTGAGACGCACTTATAGCAACCGCCCCCTATCACGGAGTTCATCATGAAGATATCCCGGGTTCTGTCTCCCATTATTGTCTTGTCTAGCATGCTTTTAGCTGAGGAGCCGATTCTGCGGGTCGGGATTATGACCGACACGCATATCAAGACCACGCGGGAGAGCTGCGTTCTGGTTCAAACTGCCCTGGAGCTGTTCAAAGAGCAGAAAGCCGATCTGGTGATCAATGTCGGGGACATTGCCGATTATCATTATCCTGAGGGCTACAAGCACTATCGCGACATCTTCAACGAGATTTTCCCTGAGGACAAGCCCAAAGAGATTTACGTTTACGCCAATCACGATACTCTCAACCAGCCAGACTGGGATACGGCTTTTGCGGCGGTAAAAGAACTCCTGCAGGTGCCCCATAATCCCCGTGACCAGCTGGAAATCAACGGCTATATTTTTCTGATTTTTCCACAAAATGCTGACATGGAAGACCTTGATAACTCCGTCAAAGAAGCCAGTGCCAAATATCCCGGCAAACCGGTGTTTGTCATTGACCATATTCCGCCTTACGACACGACCAGGAACAGCCTCGTCTGGGGCTCTCCCGGGCGGCGGAAAGTTCTGGACAATTACCCGCAGGTTATTCATATTTCCGGTCATACGCACAATTCGCTGCGCAATGAAATGTGCATCTGGCAAGGGAACTTCACTTGTGTGAACGCTGGCAGCATATCGGCCAAGGTGGGCCCCTTAGCCGGGACTGCCGCATCTACGGCAAAGCCTAATGAAGTGCTGATTATGAAAGTCTACAGCCATAAAATCGACTTCCACCGCTTTTCCCTGGCTGACAAAAAAGAGTTCCTGGCCGACAGGCTCTGGAGTGTCCCCTGGCCTTTCGATAAAGACACTGCGCCGTACTCCGTGGCCACCCGCAAAGCCAAAGCCCAAATACCGCAATTTCCGGCCGGGGCCAAAATCAGCATCACCCCTGACAGCACCGCTGCCAACCTGACCCTGCAGTTTCCCTATGCTCATGACCCGGATAACGTTGCCGTCTACAATGCTGAAATATCTCGCCAGGAAGAAGATGGCACCTGGGTGGTGTTCACCCGGCAGAAAATCAAGGCCGATTACTATCTCCCGCCGCAATATCGTCCCGGCCAGGAGACCCATTCTTTCAATGCCGGGTATTTTACGGCCGGGAAGACATACCGCTTCCAAGTTACGCCAGTAGATTTTTTCGGCAATGAAGGAACCAGCCTGCAGGCTGAGACCACAGTCTCCAGCGTGGAACAAGGCGAAGTCATCTACGAATCCTCCCAGCCCATGCAGGACTTGCCTTTCCTGAGCGGGCTGGATGGCGGCTCGCCCTTACCCCTGGTAGATGGCTTTTATCATCACAAATCCGGTAACGCCAGACTGGTCCTGCCGGAAAATGTCTGGGCCGGGCCGGCGAAGACTCGCTTTCGCTTCACCATTGATATGCAGATGAAGCAGCCCGGCCCCGGGCAATGGACCCTCGTTCTCCGCAACCCCACCCCCCTGACCAATGCCAATGCCCGCATCTATACCCCGCCGGGCGAAATCGAACTGCAGAGATACGTGATCGACTTCCAAAAACGCAGGGAGAATTACAACTACTACTTCCTGGTTCGCGAAGGCAGTGCCGGTTTCGTGCAATTCAAGTACGTCAAAATCGAGAAATTCCCTTAATCATAGCGTTTGCCCCAGAACAGCCCATTTGGAGCCGGGAGAACTTATGCTTGCCCGCATTTATCCACGCCGCTGCGGTTGCCTCCTGCTTACACTGCTGTTCTGCTGCTGCAGCTGCGTCAACGGCCCGGCCAGAATGCGGCTAAACGGCAAATTGCGCTATCTTACGGCCGAGACTGTACGACAGTGTCCCTGGTACCACTGCCTCTATGGTGTGCCGGCCGCTGCCCTGACCGATTTGGGCATCATTGCTGCGGATACGCTGCTGGTGCCTGTTGATATGTTCTGCAAGTCCCCTTATGGTACATCGGAGGACCCGGCCCTGCTCTGGATATTCTGGCTGCCGTTCTATCCTGTGGTCTGCGCTCTAAGCCCGTTCTTCGCGTACCAGGAACAACCAGATAACGGCGCACTGTACCGCCGGCTATGGGGCTTCAACTATCTGGACAGCGTCAACGGCACTCTGCAGCTGATCGAAGTGGCCGCGCCACTGGGCCGGAAGACCAAGCTCACCTGCAACCGGCAGCTGGTCAGCGAAGTATATGGCCGAATTGAGCTTCTGGCCTCAAGCCAGGACCAGCTGGTAGTGTTGACCCAACCGGGGCGGCTGTACTGGTGGACCCGCACTGAAACGGGCTGGAAGCTGAAGCTGCAGGAATATGTTCCCGGCAGTGACGCACTGCTGGAATTCGCCAGTCATAACCGTCTCAACCCGAAATCGCACTGGTTTAAGGTCTCGGACGAGACCTGGCGGCTGCTCCAGGAGCTGGCGGAACAGATGCCCGTGGATCACTGTTTTGGCAATATATTGAAGTTCAGCACTAACCAGGAATTATTCTATGAACTGCATCTGACCTGCCCGGCCGGGTCAATTTGGGTCAGCTGCAAAATCATACCCGGCGAAGAAAAACCACAAATATACTACCTGCAAAAGGAAAGAATGTACCATGGCTGGTGGTAGGCGCTGCAGGACAGCAATGCTCCGCCCTGCCGGCATCTGGCACTGCCGAATATTCATCTGTTCAGGCGCGGACAAGAACAGGTTTCTGGGTATGGCGCAGCTCCTCCAGGTCGATAATATGCAAAGACGGTGAAAAACAATCTGTCTCCCCGAGGTAAAGTCTGCCGTTGCAGCAGCAGCCGCAATGGAAATAGCAGCGCTGGTAGGTTGAATTCACCTGGCCATAATCCTGGATGAGATTGTCTTCGGGCTCGAAAGCAAAGAGTCGCATATGCGGATACCCGGCTGTAATCCAGACTGTGCCCGCTTCATCTTCGGACATTGAGGTAACTCGTCCCCCCTGACCCAGAACTGCCACCGGCTGGAAAGTCTCGGTCGCGGGAAAGAATTCCAGCAGCCGGGCCTCAGCCACGGTGCCGACAAAAATCCGGCCGCTGCGGGTGACGATCCACTCGTCCACGCCTTGATTGCCGGCAATTTTGGGGCCAATTTCGGGCAGAATCAGCGAATTCAGATAGGCGAATGACTCATCTTCGGGATTGAAGCGGAACAGCTTCAGGGTCTGGTCGGCCCGGTCCAGCCAGGCACCGTAGCAGAGCCCCTGGGGTGTGATCAGCATATTGTGGTGGGCGTAGTCGCTGATACGCCCGAAATCGCGCAGGCTTTTTTCTTTGAAATCGACAAAAAAGAAATGGTTATCCGGGATGGTATGGCCGAACCCACGCTCACGGGTGCTGTCCACGATCAGGGACTGGGTATAGAGATATTCCGGCAGCCAGGCCGCCACCTCGCCGCGTCGTTCTTCGGGATAATAGCGCAGGATACGCCCGCCGCGGTCGGTCCGGCTGCGCTGCCAGCCCTGCAGATTTTCCAGACAGAAGTCGGTATAACAGACCTCGGGATAGCCTTGGTCGCGTTTGCGCTGCAGCATGGACTCGGGCAACTCGTGATTGAAGTAATTTACGGTCACCGGGATGCCGTCCCAGGTGAAGTGATTGCCTTCGCCCAGCACCAGCGAGCCATCCGGCAAGGCCCCCAGGGCATTATGGATTTTGCTGCAGTATCCGCGCTGGCCGATCCACGGAAAGACGTCGTGATGGACCAGCAGTTCTTCCCTGCTGGTATCATACTCGGCCAGGATATTGGCGCCGCCAGTCAGCCCAAGGTAAATTTTCTCTCCGCAGCGCTGCATTGAGGTGACGGCAATTGCCAGGCGATCCTGGACATGGAGTTCTTTTACTTTCATCTATTTAAGCCTCGCAAATCTGGTTTAGGAGTCGTTAAATGCTATATGATGCAGCGTGAGTTAAATGTAATCCTGATAGCGGTCTTTACAAATTATCAGCGGATCATGTGCGCAGTTCCCTGCGATGAGGCTGACTGGCCTTGCGGCTGATATTTCCGCCAGGCTGGATTGTTTTTCAGGATAGCGGGCAAATCACCAATCATCGGAAAGAAAGTCACCCCATTTTCACTGACCGGTTCCCCGGCTACTTGAAAGCCGATATGCCGATAAAAATTCTGCTGCACGGAAATTCCCGAGATCACCAGCGTTTGCAGCCCGCGTTTTTCAAGTTCGGCAAACAGGGAGGCAGCTAAAGCGATCGCAAGGGGGCCATGACGATACTCAGGCAGCAGCGCAAACAGGCGTATTTCGGCGGTTTTTCCTTCCGGCAGACGGTTTGCCAGCCAAGACCCGAACTTCATCACTGCGGAAAAGGGCGGCTGCCAGTGCGCACAGATCATGCCGACAGTGCGTTCGCCGTCCCAGGCGATCCGGTAGAGATTCTTCGCATGAAATTTGTCCACCAGACGACCATCGGCATGAGGCGGATGCTGGGGGAACTCCTCCGCAAACACCTGATGGTTGAGCTGCCACATCGAATCAATTTCAGCTTCTGTTGCCGGCTCTTTGATCAGCATGAGAATCTCCTGGAATGAGGCCTTAAGAAAGTCCGACCCGTCCGACCTGTCCGACCTGTCCGACCTGTCCGACCTGTCCGACCTGTCCGACCTGTCCGACAGGAGTCCCGTGTATGCAAAACGGGTCGCCCCCCTAATAGGCTTGGGCGCGGAGAGGCCTGGACCACGACGAAAAATAGTGCCACAAAAAAGATTTTGCAAGCAGAGCCAAACCACAAAATATTGCGGTTCTTCTCTGCCCCCAGGGTTTTCTGCCAGCAGGAGCAATATATCT
>JAAZIZ010000024.1 GCA_012800565.1 Lentisphaerota bacterium | reverse complement strand
GGGGGAGACACACCCGTTCCCATCCCGAACACGGCCGTTAAGGCCCCCTGCGGCGATGATACTGCGTTCAAGAGCGCGGGAAAGTAGCGCGCTGCCAACCGCTTTTTTGCGCCCCCGCTGGACAAAAACAACCAGCGGGGGCGTTTTTGTATCAGGGTCCATGCACAATAACAGAACAGGAGTATTGCGATGCGAACAGTTATTTCCTTTCGCGGGGCGTTGCATGGCACCCGCAGCAAGTGGGAGTATGTTCTGGAAGAATCCGGTAGGAAGCGTTTCTTTCCTTATACGGCGGAACGCCGGAAATTACCGGGGCGTATCCAGAGTGCGATCTTCAGTCTCGACAAAGCGGTGGGAACAGATGCTTATTATCGCCTGACTTTCACCTGCGAGGCGGAAAAACATTGCTATTGGTGGATAGATTATTACGATGGTGCCGGACAACTGCTGCCGGACTGCAACGGACAGGTGCTGCCCGGACAGAAGCGCTATTATGATGAAGTGGTATATGTGAACCGCCTGGCTGTGAGTGCCCAGCTGGCGTTCGTTTCCAAAGGCGCGGTTCGGGTCGCAGATATCAGTTTGCGGAAAATCACGGCCAGGCAGGCGGCGGAGTGGTGCGATCGTATTGCTGCCCAGCTGCCAGGGTTGGATTTCCAAGCACCACAAGATGCTTTCCGGGACTTGCCGCGCACCGCATTGGCTTTGCAGAATGGTACCCCCTGGAATATTGTCATGCTGGGGGACAGCATCGTCAATGATACCTACCATTCAGTCTTCCAAGCCTTGATCAGCCGAGAGTTCCCTCGCTCCAGAACGAATTTTGTCAACTCTGTCCGAGGAGGAACCGGATGCTGGTATTTTTGCCAGGAAGAGAATTTCCAGGAATACATCCAGGAGTTGCAGCCAGATTTGCTGCTGATCGGCGGGATCAGCAATCTCAATTACCCCAGCGGTTTGGACGACCTTGCTGCGGTCGCCAATCGTGTGCGCTCTGCGGGTTGTGAATGTGCAATCATGAGTCCCGGGCCGAGTTTGGATTGGCGGGTGCAGGATGCGTCAGCACCGGCGGCACACCTGCCTGCATCCGACTGGTTGCAGTCAGATGACCGGAAGTATCTGAAAATTTATCAGCAGGAGCGGGAGTTGGCCTTGGCCCAGAACCTGCCATTCTGGGATATTTCCATACCCGTAAACCAATATCGCGGTCAGTCGGGGATGCCTTGGGGACACTTCAATCGTGATCCCATACACAGTAATACTATAGGGAAGCAACAGCTGGGCCGGATAATGCTGGAATTCTTCAAGACCGCAAAAATGCCGCCGGACTGCGGCCCGGCAAAGCACGCATCCTCCTAACGGCCACGATTTTTCAGCTGGGCACTGGCCCGGCGCAGGAATGCGCGTTCATCCTCGCTGAGATTATTGTAGCCCACCATTGAGACCTTGTCCAGGATGCGGTCCAGTTCGGCAGTATTGACCACCCCGGGCTCGTCGCTGGAACTGGCAAACGGTGATTTTACCGTCCGTTTCGGCAGCAGCCCCCGGAAGAATCTTCTGAGACCGGCAAATTTCGGCAGGGTCAGCTTACAGCCCAGGCGGCGCATATAGATGAATCCTCCGAGTGCACCGCCGAGGTGGGCCAGGTGGGCGACATTGGAGGCTTGTCCCAAAGCGAAAATTTCCAGCAGGCAGTATACCAGCACCAGCACCCAGAGTTTGACCGGTATAGGTGGTATGAGGAGCATGAAAGTGACGTGCGGGAACGCCATTCCGGCTGCGACCATAACTCCGAAAAGTGCCCCGCTGGCGCCTACACAAGGAGTGCCACTGTTCCAGTTTGCCAGCATCCAGAGCCCGCCGCCGATCAACCCGCTCACCAGATACAGGATCAGGAATCGCTTCGTGCCCAGCGGCTGTTCCAGCAGTTTGCCGAAGATGTAGAGGCCGTACATATTGAAGAATAAGTGCATGAAATTGGCATGCAGGAACATATATGTGCCTAAACGCCAAAACTGGCCAGCCTGGACCAGAAACGGGGTCAATTCCAGATTGGCAAGAAGTCTGTGGCCAGCGGTGCCAGTAAAATGGCACAGGAAATACATGATGCAATTGATAATGATAATTTGCTTGATGATCGGTGCTTCGGGCGCGGCTCTGCGAGTATAGTTGTTGCCGCCTCTGGAATAGCGGACATAGTCACGTTCACTTAACATTATGCAATCCTTCTTTACGGGCTGTACTTTACTTAATATAACAAGTATTTACTGCGGTGCCATCGGAAGCTGGCAAAAATCCCTGTTGGCTTGTAATCGGCTTTTCTGGCTTTCTGCAGGAGTAACAAAGTATTCTTCTGTATGGAAAAATAGAGAGTGCTATAGAAAACTGAAGTATCATCTCCATAACAACCGTCGCGCAACAACCCCAACGGGGTTGCCATCTTCAAAGCCCAGGGTTGGCCGCATAGCGGCCTACCCTGGGAAATGGGGACCACCCGCCATCTACCCCCTCTCCCTCCTCCTGCTGAGCGGGAGGAGGGAGAGGGGGGGGTAACCCCGGCCGAAATGCGGCGTTGCCTGGTTCTTTCCAGGTGACAAAAAACAAGCTGATGCTATAGTATTGGAAACAGCCGTCAGAGCTGTCCATCTTAACTTGAAAGGAAGCAGAAATGAGCATTAAAAAGACCTTGGCCTGCGCCGGCATCGGCATCGCCAGCCTGGCGGCGATGGAGGAGCTCAGCGTGGTTAATGATCGTCCGTCGCATATCTACCGGGTAGGTGAGACTGTAATCTTCAGAATTACCGGCCCGGCTGAGAGTATGGCCAACGTGGAATTGTCCTGCGATGGTGAGGCGGTGCTGCAGACTCTGCAAGTCAAGACCCCGGCCGAAGTGCCGTTCGCATTGTCATCGCCGGGGGTATTGCGCTGCACAGTCCGGGTCCCGGGACAGAAGCGCAAAATGTGCGCAGTGGCGTTTGACCCGGAGCAGATTCAGGCAGTATTGCCCGAGCCGGATGATTTCTCTGCTTTCTGGCAACAGGGCCTCACAGACTTGGCGTCCATTCCGGCAGATTTCAAAATGACCTTGCGGGAGGATGTATCGACACCTGAGGCGGAGATTTATGAATTGGAATGCGCCAATGTTAACTCCAGTCGGCATTACGGTTTTTTACGTTTGCCCAAGACGAGTGCGAAACTGCCCTTGCTGGTCTATGTAGAGGGCGCCGGGCCAGGGCAAAACCTGGAGACATTCCAGATGCACTGCGACAATATCCGGAAATTCATGCGCCACCCGGTGGCTGCCCTGACTATTGGCGTACATGCTTACAAGCCGGCGGACAGTGCTGCTGATCACAAGGCGCAGCATGCTGAATACCTCCGGAATCTGGGGGTGCGGTCATACTGGCTGGAAGGACTGGGAAAAGACAACCGTGAGACTTTCCTGTACCGTGCCATTCTGGGTGGCGTCAGGATGACTGACGAAGTGGTCAAGTTGCCGGCCATTGATGCCAGCCGGGTGGCCTATCTGGGAGCCAGCCAAGGTGGTGCTTTCGGGCTCTATCTGACCGCCTTGAGTCCGCACCTTAAAGCCGCTTTCTGCGGCGTACCTTGCTTTGGCGATGTAGGCGGCTTCCTGCTGGGGCGGCATCCCACTCAATCCAGCATCACGGAACTGCGGGAACACTGGTCCCAAATGCGCTATTTTGACACGGTTAATTTCGCCCGGCGGATCAATGTCCCGGTGTTCATCAGCATCGGCTTTATCGACACTTCCTGTCCGCCCGCCAGCGTATTCCCGATATATAATGCCCTGAATGGACCGAAATTATTGTTCAACAAGGTTATTAACGGTCATGGTGACGCCCCAATCGAATATGAAGCCCTGACCTGGTACTGGGTGGCCAGGCATTTGCAGCTCGAACTCTGAGATAATCCCTATCCAGAGAACAATGAAGCCCCGTTGCCTACAAGCGTACGGCAGCGGGGCTTTATGTTTTATTACAAAGGTGTCCTTAATGCAGCAGTTACTTGCCGCTGATGGCACCGTGGCCGCGGAAGGTCCGGGTGGGAGAAAACTCGCCCAAACGATGGCCGACCATGTTTTCCGTCACAAAGACGTTGACGAAAGTCTTCCCATTATGCACCGAAAAAGTATGTCCAACAAAGTCGGGCAGAATCATCGAACGGCGGGACCAAGTCTTGACCACGCGCTTTTCGCCCCGACGGTTCATCAGGTCCACCTTCGCCTGAAGGTGCTCATCTACAAACGGGCCTTTCTTGATTGATCTTGGCATTATTTTTTCCTCCGTGAAACGATAAACCGGTCAGATGCTTTTTTCGGCTTGCGAGTGCGGTAGCCCTTGGCCAGCTGGCCCCAGGGCGAACGCGGATGCCCACCGCCGGAGGTGCGCCCTTCACCACCACCCATGGGATGGTCGACAGGGTTCATAACCACACCGCGGACATGCGGACGCCGGCCCAGATAGCGCTTTTTGCCGGCTTTACCCAGATTGATGCTGGAATGTTCAAGATTGCCAACCTGACCAATGGTGGCCCGGCAATTGACATTGATCAGACGAATTTCGCTGCTGGGCATCTTGACCTGCGCGAATTGGCCTTCCTTGGCCCGCAGAATCGCAACCTGACCCGCAGCTCTGACCAGTTTTGCTCCTTCGCCCGGAACCAGCTCAATGCAATGAATATTGATACCGTTGGGGATGTCTTTGATCGCCATGCTGTTGCCAGGCTTGAAATCAGCTGTGGGGCCACTGAGCACAGTGCTGCCCTGAGTCAGCCCTACAGGCGCCAGGATGTAACGCTTCTCGCCGTCGGCATAGTGCAGCAGGGCGATACGCGCAGTGCGGTTCGGATCATATTCGATATGGGCGACCGTGGCTGGAATACCATCTTTGTCACGCTTGAAATCGATTATACGATAGGAGCGCTTGACACCGCCGCCGCGAAAACGGCTGGTGATACGACCGAGGTTGTTGCGACCACCGGTAGATTTCTTGCCTACAGTCAGGCTTTTCTCCGGAGTGCTGCGAGTGATTTCCGAAAAATCACTCACGCTCATGTGTCTCCGCCCGGGAGAC
The DNA here is from genome assembly GCA_012800565.1 of Lentisphaerota bacterium. Taxonomy (GTDB): domain Bacteria; phylum Verrucomicrobiota; class Lentisphaeria; order Oligosphaerales; family Oligosphaeraceae; genus JAAZIZ01. The sequence continues at coordinate 4,998 of JAAZIZ010000024.1, read as the reverse complement.
GTAGGTTTGTATTTTTTGATTCCCATTTTTTCAGCCTTTTCTTAGTAATTGAAGCCGGGTATGCCGCTTCAAACTTTTGCAGGCAAAGACGCTTTTAGGCGACTGCCATTTGGCGTCACAGCGTCTCGATTGTCCCTTGCGACAAAGTCACAATGGCTTTTTTCCAGTCGGCACGTTTGCCCATCTTGGCACTGCGCATCCGCTTCTTCTTGCCCAGGACATTCATGACATTCACCGAGGAGACCTTGACATCGTCAAAAATCAGCTCGATGGCTTTCTTGATTTCAATTTTGTTGCATTTAGGATTGACCTTGAACAGGTACTTGTTGTACTTGTCGCGCAAGTTCGTGCCTTGTTCCGTGATCAAAATCGTGTATACTACATCGTAAGGGCTTTTCATGCTCGTTTTCTCCTTACGCCAAGCGGTTGCCCAGAGCTTCAAGCCCGGCGCTGGTGATGACAATCTTCTTGAACAGCAGCATCAGGTAGGTATTCACTGAGCTGGCTTTCAATACCAAAACATTCGGGAGGTTGCGGGCCGCCAAGTCGACATTCTCGTCATATTCTTCGACCAGCACCAATGCGTTGTCACCAACGCCCAGGTTATTCAGGAATTCGAGCATTAGCTTAGTCTTGGGCTCAGCAAGCTCAAGCTTGTCAACCACGACCAGGTCGTCAGCTTCAAGACGGTCAGTGAAAGCCCGGCGCAGAGCCAGACGTTCGACTTTCTTGTTGACGCTTTTGCTGTAATCGCGCGGCCGCGGTCCGAAAGCGACACCGCCGCCGACCCAGACCGGGCTGCTGGCAGTACCAGAGCGGGCGCGGCCAGTGCCTTTCTGGCGCCAGGGCTTGGCACCGGAGCAGGCGACCATGCCGCGGCTTTTGGTGGCATGGGTGCCGGCGCGCATGCGGGCCAGGAAAGCCACCACCGAATCCTTGACTGCCTGTTCACCTTTGACGGATTCCAGCCAAGTCTCCTGGATATCAATCTTGGCGCCGGTATCAGCACCAGCGCTGTTTTTCACTGTCAGTGTAGTTGCCATAATTGTAGTCTCCCTCCGCTTACTTCTTCACTGCATTACGGACGATGACCACACCACCGGTTGCACCGGGGATGGCACCCTTGACCAGAATGAGGTTCTCCTCGGGACGAACCCCGACTACCAGAAGATTCTGTACCGTGCAGCGGACATTGCCAAACTGGCCAGGCATCTTGCGCCCTTTGTAAACTTTGCCGGGGGCGGAACACATACCGATAGAGCCGGTACGGCGTGTCCAGGCGCCGCCATGACTGGCCCGACCGCCACCGAAGCCCCAACGCTTCACAACGCCGGTGAAACCACGGCCCTTGGAGCGGCCAATCACATCCACGTATTCATTTTCCGCAAAAGTATCGGCCTTGATCACATCGCCGACTTTCTGGGTGGGGTCAGCATTGAGGCGCACTTCCCGGATGATTGCCGGCGGAGCCTCCAAGCCAGCCTGTTTCACATTGCCCATCACCGCCTTGCTGACGTTCTTGACCTTGCGGGCACCGAAGCCCAGCTGCAGGGCGCTGTAGCCGTCCTTGTCCTGGGTACGGGTGGCTATTACCGGGCAGGGGCCCAGCTCAATCACGGTCACTGGTACCAGCACACCGTCTGCAGTATAGATTTGGGTCATGCCCAATTTCTTGCCAATGAGACCTTTTTTCATCTCTAGTCTCCCTTATATTTTGATGACGATATCCACACCGGCAGGGAGGTTGAGCTTGCGCAGCTCATCAACTGTCCGCCCGCTGGGATTGATAATGTCCAACACGCGTTTATGGGTGCGGATTTCGAACTGTTCCATGCTTTTCTTGTCAACATGGGGTGAGCGGTTGACGGTGAAGCGTTCGATGCGGGTAGGCAGCGGAATGGGGCCAGCCACGAGGGCGCCAGTACGCTTGACGGTATTGACAATCTCGCTGGTCGATTGGTCCAGTATCGAATGTTCGAAAGCCTGGAGCTTGATTCTGATTGTTTGTTTCTTCGCCATGGTCAGTGTTGCCTCTTTGTCACTGTTAGGGTCCTGCAGCCGCATGCGAAAAATCGTACTGGAAAGGTTCGGCCACGAACTCAGCCCGTCCTGCACTCAGAGAGCGCAACTGGGATGCGTAACCAAACATTTCGACCAACGGCAGCAGAGCCACAATTCGAGACGCTCCCAGTGCCAATGAATCAAGTTCGGTAATGCGGCCATTCCGGGCCGTGAGGTCCGCAATGACATTGCCGACATGATCCTGGGGCGTGCTCACCTCCAACCGCATCACCGGTTCCAGCTCCGCCAGGCCAGCCAGGTGGATTGCCTCCACCAGAGCTTGTCTGGCTGCAGTTAAGAACGCCAGTTCTGACGATTCATTTGCATCATAAGAAACGTCAACAACTGTGATGCGCATATCCGTCAACGGATGTCCACCGGGGATACCCGTATCGACGACTTCTCTGATTGCCTGCAGGATTGCCAGACGGCAATCCTGGGGCAGACTCTTGCCCATTCCGGGCACCTCAATGCTGATGCCGCCGCCTCGTGACAGCGGCTCCACCTCTATTTCAATTCCGGCCCGCCGGGCTACGTCCGGGTTCAACTGCTTGACGAAATCCAGGCGTTGACGGGCGGGAGAAAGTATTGTCTGTTTGTAGTTTACTTGCGGTTTTCCGGTCCTGGTATGTACACCGTATTCGACTCGCAGGCGGTCTTGCACGATGTCCAAATGCAGCTCACCCATGCCGGCTACCATGCATTGTCCGAGAATCTCATCCTGCTGCATCCGCAGGCTGGGGTCTTCCGCGCACATTTTTTGCAGTGCGGTGGGCAATGCCTCCCGGTCTTCTGCCTGACAGCCTTCGAAAGTCATGCTCACCACCGGTTCCGGGAAGAGCATACTGTCCAAGGTCACGGTCAAACCACCTTGGCAGAGTGTATCGCCGATACGGCAATCACAGATCGGGATATCCAGGCCCACGATATCACCCGCTCCGGCCGAATCAATCTCACAGCATTCTCCGGCCTGCAGGCGCAGAACTCGCCGAACCGAGAATTCCCGGCCAGTCCGGCTGTTGCCCAAGGTCTGTCCGGCCCGGACTGTGCCGCTGTAAATGCGGACCATCACAAAATCGCCGCTCCAAGCCTGATGGCAGATGCGGCAGACCAGCAGACAGACCGGTGCATCGGCATCCTGACGCAGAAGCGCCTGGATGCCTGCTGGCGCACTGCTGATCCGCAGCTGTCCTCCTCTGTCTGGCGGAGGTAGGTAACTGCAAATCCCGTCCAGCAGAGCGCTGGTGCCGCAGTTTTGCAGGGCGGTGCCACAGAACACCGGAATCAACTGCCCCTTGCAGGTTGCCCTTTGCAGGGCTTCACGGTACAAGTCCGGTCCAGGTTTATCGTTATTCAAATAGCAGCGCAGAATTTCGTCATCTGCTTCTGCCAGGCTTTCCAGCAGGATCGACTCTGCTTCAGAGAAAGCCAGGCTGATCTCCAGGTCCTGTTCCCAGTCCTGCAGCGCACGGTCATCCAGTGCAAAAGCGACTGCGCCAGTCAGTAAATCAAGGGCACCGGCAAATTTGCCATTTTTACAAACCGGCAACTGAACAGGTACAGCCGGTATGCCGAAACGCAGATGTATTTGTTTTACCGCGCCGGCAAAATCTGCCCCTTCGCGGTCCATCTTATTGATAAAAGCCAGAGCGGGCAAGGAGTATCTCCTCGCCCGCCGCCAGACGGCTTCTGATTGCGCCTGCACTCCGTGCACAGCACAGAATACCGCCACCACGCCATCCATCACTCGCAGAGAACGCTCGACTTCGGCAGTGAAATCAATGTGTCCGGGAGTATCAACAATGTTGATTTGACAATTCTGCCAGCGGCAGCTGACCGCGGCACTGACCACGCTGATGCCCCGTTCACGTTCCTGCTGGAGGTAATCGCTGACAGTGGTCCCCTCATGCACCTCTCCGGCCACGCGCAGGCATCCGGTGGCCAGAAGAATGCGTTCGGTCAGCGTAGTTTTTCCGGCATCAATATGAGCAATGATGCCGAGGTTGCGGATCTGCGATGGGGATTCAACGGCCATTTTCTCATTCTTCCCGATGCTCCCGCTGGCAGCTTTGCAACCCCTTCAATCAGAAACAGCGATCATCCCCAGCGATAATGCGCGAAAGCCTTGTTGGCGTTGGCCATCTTGTGGGTGTCGTCTTTCTTCTTAACCGCGTTGCCGGTGTTGTTGAAAGCATCGAGCAGCTCATTGGCCAGGGCCACGCTCATGCTGGTGCCTTTGCGACTGCGGGCGTAGGTGGTGATCCAGCGCATCGCCACAGCCACCTGGCGGGATTCCGGAACTTCCAGCGGCACCTGGTAAGTTGCACCGCCGACGCGGCGACTCTTGACTTCCAGGCGCGGCTTGACATTCTCCAAAGCCTGTTCAAAGAGCTCCATCGCCTCCACGTCCTTGGCCTTTTCCTTCAGCTGGTCAAAAGCACCATAGACAATGGCTTGCGCTACAGACTTCTTGCCGCGTTCCATTACGGTATTAATCAGGCGGGCTACCAGTTCGCTGTTGTAACGGACGTCTGGAATCAACGGACGTTTTTCTGCGCTACGTCTTCTCATTATTCTTTTCCTGGTCTAGGTTAACTTAAATTTTCCTGTCTTGTCTGGTGGCACAAAGTGCTGCAGCTTATTTTTTGCCCTTAGTCGGCTGACCCGGCTTCGGACGCTTGGTGCCGTATTTCGAACGGCCGCGGCGGCGCTTGTCCACGCCAAGAGTATCAAGCGTGCCCCGGACCACGTGATAACGTACGCTGGGCAGATCACGGACTCTGCCGCCGCGCACCAGAACCACACTGTGCTCCTGCAGGTTGTGACCTTCGCCACCGATGTAAGCAGTGATTTCCTGACCGTTGGTCAGGCGCACACGGGCGACTTTGCGCAACGCTGAATTCGGTTTTTTGGGAGTACGGGTGGTGACCTGCAGGC
>JAAZIZ010000347.1 GCA_012800565.1 Lentisphaerota bacterium | reverse complement strand
CGCGGTCCGTTGGATGACGAAGCCCGGGAGCAGCTGGCAAAAATGGACCAGGAGCAGAAGGATATGGCCGACTTGCTCGAAAAGCTGGCCAATGACCTGTACCAGTTCCCGGAATTGCCGGTCTGCAATGAGCTGAATTCCAGAATGCGGGAAATCTACGAGTCGGTCCTGCAGGCTCTGGACAGCGAAAACATGCCTGCGCTGGAAATCGCGGTGCAGAAAGAAGATGCCATCCTGGATGCTATCCGCAGCACCAAGGAGCGCATTGAGGATGTCGAAATGTGGCTGCTGGATGTCCCGGATAACATCGTGTGGAATATGGAGAGCTTCGATGTGGATGAATTTCCTGAAATTCCCCTGGTGCCTCTGCCTGATGAACTCGAAGACCTGGTGGGCGACCTGCTGGACCAGGCCTCGGAAATTGATGCTCAGAGCCAGGATACTACCGGGAATAATATCATCGCCGATGCCGAAATGGGCTGGATGGTCGCGGACGGACCGATGCCGTCGTTCTCAGCCAAGGGAAAATCCGGCAATACCCGTCCCAACGACAACGAAATGACCGGTCGCAGCGGCGCGGGCAGGGAAGGGCAGTCAACCGGTGAATTGGTGGAAAATCACGTCAAAGGATACGAAGGGCGTCAGACTAAAGCCCGCCGCACCCAGGACCAGTTCCAGAAGGGCATGGTGACCGAAGATGAAAACTCAACCTTGGATGCCCGCGCCACCGGCGGAGGAAAATTGGGCGGCGAGTCCGAGACCCAGGGAATGTTCGGCTCTGCTCCCCGGCGGGACCTGCATACCCCCGCCCATGGCCGGACTCCGCAACGCCTGCGGCAGGAAACCGAGGCGCTGTATGCCACCGCCAGACTGCTGTACCTCGGTACCGGCAGCCTGGGCGAGGCCGCCCGGGAATTGCGCGGCATCGAAAATGCCCCTCCGCAGATGAAAGCGCTGGGAAATCTTCACCGTCGGGTACTGCGGCGTCTGGAAGACACCCAGGTGGAAATGAAAGAAGGGGTGGTGTTGCCTATGACGGTCCTGGGCCGCAATAAAACCGGCGGCAGCAGCATTGATGCCGCCGATGTCGGACAAGTGGCGGAGGAATATCGCGATCTGCTTAACGACTACTACCGCAGTCTGGGGCAGTAACGCCCTCAGCCTTATAGCGGCCTGTCTCCGGCCGTGAAACTGCCCCGCTTCCCGCGCCCGGCAAAGAATGCAAAAGCCCAGCGGGTTTGACAAATATGTCCCGCTGGCACATTAAATTACCATCGTGAAACGTTATCCTGTTACAACAATCTGAAAATCTCTCAACCACCCATAACCCAAGGAGAAAAAATGCAAATTGGTGTCAGTTCCTACAGCTATAGCCGCCTGGTCCGCTCCGGGGCGATGCGTCAAATTGATGTTATTGCCAAAGCCAAGGAGATGGGTTTCGATGCTATTGAGTTCTCGACTATCAGCGTCCCCGAAGGCCGCACTCTGCCTGATTTTGCGGCTGAACTGAAAGCCGAGGCCGATAAGGTCGGCATTCCTATCGTCAATTATACCATCGGTGCCGATCTCCTGAAAGGCTCGGACGGAAATCTGGAAGCGGAAATTCAGCGCCTCAAAGACGAGGTCGATATCGCCGCCATTCTCGGCGTACCGGGAATGCGGCATGATGCCAGCGGCGGCTTCCCCCCGGGATGGCAGGGGCCCACCAGCTTCGAAGCCGCATTGCCGCGGCTGGCCCAGGGATGCCGGGCGGTCACAGAGTATGCCGCCAGCAAAGGAATTCGGACGATGATCGAAAACCATGGCTACTTCTGCCAGGACAGCCTCCGCGTCGAACAGCTGGTCACCGCCGTAAATCATCCGAACTTCGGACTGCTGATCGATGTGGGCAATTTCGCTTGCGCCGATGATGACTCCGCGCTCGCAGTCGGAAGACTCAAAAACTATGCCTTCCATTGCCACGCCAAGGATTTCCATCTTAAATCCGGTGAGACGGTTTATCCCGGCCGGGGCTGGAATATGACCAGAAATGGCAACTGGTGGCGGGGGGCGATCATCGGACACGGTAATATCCCGGTCGCACAATGCGTGCGGATTTTGATCCGGAATGGCTATGACGGAGTGTTCTCTGTCGAATTCGAGGGCATGGAGGATGTCCTTATGGGCATCGAAATCGGCCAGGAAAACCTTCGCCGTTTCGTGGCCATGGCCAAGGACTGAAGCCGAATACCGGCCTAACACACGAACCCCTGGCGGACAGGCAGCCCTGCCCGCCAGTTTAATTTTGCCAACGGGTAATAACAATGCAGCTCTGGTTGTCACGTCAGGAAATTTGGTCATGCGCAGCACTGTTCTTAATCCTGCTCGGATTGGCGCTGTGGCCCCGGGGAACGCGAAAAGGTGCCGCCGGTTCTCAGGAACGGCAGCCTTGCTCGCCGGCGCAAGCCAAAAAATATCTCGCGGTCATCAGTGATTTGGCTGAGCAGGAGCGCTTCCGGCGCTGGAAAGACCATACTCTGGAATCACGCCAGGCCGCCTGGCTGGTCGCCAAAGCCGAGTACGCCCTGGAGCAGGCGAAATGCATTGGCAAGGGCGACCGGAAAAAAGAGATGCAGGCGCTTTTCCTGGTGGAGGACACCTGCCAGATGCTGCTGCGGGCCGCGGCGCAAAGCCGTCTCGGCTGCCCGGTTATCCAGGAGGAGAAAGGCGCTCGCCTGCGGGCCTACTGCTCCCCCATCGACCAGAGCTTCCAGACTTACTCCATCAGCGTGCCGGCAGCTTATGATCCCGCGGTCAGCTGGCCGTTGCTGGTCTCAATGCATGGACACGGCTGGTACCGGCCCTTTCAGGGACACCCCGCACCTGCATACAGCGGGGCTTTCTGCCTCTCCCCGCAAGGCCGCGGAGCCACCGATTATAAAGACCTCGGCGAAGAAGATGTCCTGCAGGCCATCGCTGAAGTGATGCGGGATTTCAACATCGACCCGAACCGGGTTTATCTGACCGGCAGTTCCATGGGAGGCACCGGCAGCCTGCATCTCGGTGTGCATTACGCCGACCGCTTCGCCGCCATTTTCGCCACCGTCGGAAATGCCGACAACCAGGCCTGGACTAAACGCTGGGGCTGGAACAGAATCTTCCCGGGCCGAAACAACCAGCTGCGGGACTGGCTCCAGGATGCCCACACAGCCCGCGCTTTCGCAGGAAATCTCCGCAATCTCCCCGTGTATCTCCTCAGCGGTGCCGGCGATACTGTGGTGCCGCCGGAACACTCCCGCAATATGGCCGCCGAGCTGAGACAAAAAAACTGCACCGTTGAGTACCGCGAATTCCCCGGCGTGGGGCACGGCGGTTTCCCCGCCGATGCCAGCAACAGCGGCTTGTCCTGGGCCTGCGGCTGGAGCAGAGACCCGTACCCGCATAAAATCTCCTGGCGGGCGGCTTTGCTGAAGCATGGTCGCGCCTATTGGCTGCGCCTGCTGCAGTTTTCCAAACCGCTGGCTTATGGTGAAATTGAGGCGGAAATCTATGCTCCGAACCGCGTGCGCATCGTTACCGGCAACCTGCGCGCCTTCGCCTTGCAGCGCTCCCCTAAACTCTTCAATCCGGAACGACCGCTGTTCCTGGAAATCGATGGCGAGAGAGTTATTATGGCGCCATACCGGGGGCCGGAAGACAACTGGCACATTCTGCGCTTTGACGATATCCATGGCTGGGACTGGGAGTGCAACCGTATCACGCCCCCGCTGCAGAAGACGGCCGGCTGTGAGGGGCCGGTTCAGGAGGCCATCCTCGCGCCGTTTATTGTGGTCGTCGCCACCCAGTCTCAGGACCCTGCCATCAATGCCGCCTGGATGCACGAAGCCCGCACCTTCACTTTCGAATGGCAGCGCCGCAACAATGCTCCTTGTCTGATGGTCAAGGATGTGGACTGCACCATGGAGATGCTGGAGAACCGCAATATCGTGCTCTTCGGCGGCGTCGAGGACAACAGCATCAGCGCGGTCCTGGATGATGCCATCCCCTGGCGGGAAATCCTGGCCCCGCTCAATGGCACCGATTTGCAGGCGGATGACATCGGCACCATCCTGGTTTACCCGGTCGGCAATCTCTCGCCCGGCAAGCTGCAGGTGCAGCTCAGCGCCAACAGCCCGCAGGCGATCTGGCAAATCTGGGGCAGATTCGGAAACTGGTTCAATTGGGGGGTGTACGATTCCAAAAAATATTTCGATTACGCGGTCTTTGACGCCCGTTCGGCCTCCCCTGAGACCATGTTGCTGACCGGATGGTTCGGCACTGACTGGAGCGTCGGCAAGGGGGTCAGTTATTTGGGCGAGCCGGTTCTGCGCGAGGAATTCGCCCCTCAGCGCTTTCCCCGCTTCGCTGATGGCAAAGCCGTCCCGGAAGATATGACTGAGCTGTATCTCTGCGACTTGCGGCCCGCAAAAATTGACCAGATGCGCGGAGCGGTCGGCTGGGGCCGCAGTTTCAATGGCGAGAATACCGGTGACAAGGACCTCGGGCTGCGGGCTCCGACGACCCTGGAATTCCCGGTGCGAAAAAAATTCAACCGCTTCTGTTCAGAAGTCAGTCTGCATAATCCGCTGGAGACTTCACTCTGCCAGATGCGCAGCCGGGGCGAAAAAGTGAAATTCACAGTCCTGGGTGATGGTCAGAAGCTCGCGGAGGCCACAGTGGACTGGCGGGAGCCGGTGGCAAAGCTCGAAGCGGTGATCACGGGCGTGGATATATTGCGCCTGGTGGCCTCTCCGGCCGGCGGGCCGTCCTGGCTGCATAGCGGGGCGCTTTGGAAAAATCCCCGCCTGCTCAGGGACCTCCAGCCTTGATAGTACCGCCCGGGAGACCGTGAGCCCGGGCGGCTTGGTATTCCGTGACTCTATTCTGTAAACGAGAATACCGTGAATATATACAGGGCCGTGCCGGAATCTTTCCAGGCATCAGGCGGCAACCCGGCTTTCTCTGCACAGAGGTAACCTAAAAAATCCTCTTTCACGGGCAGCTGTTCCCAGACTTGAGGCAAAAACAGCCCGCTGCGGCCGCCGCGACGGACCACTACTCCGTGCTTGCCGGGAATGATGGCGTCAGCAGAACTGATTGGCTGCAGCGGCGAGAGTACAGAAATCTCAATGTCCAGTGCCGGCAGTTCTGCAGCCGTCACCTGCGGGAAACGGCTGTCTTCAAAGGCTGCAGCATAAGCCAGCTCTGCGACTGCCTGGTACAGAGGATACGCGGCTCTGGTGGTGCCGATGCAACCGCGCAGCCGCTTCTCTTTATGCAAGGTGACAAAAACTGCGCCAGGCTGCTGCACTTCCGCCAGGTCCGGGGCCTGCAGCTGCCAACTTTGTCCTTGGGTGGCCGCAGTGATGCGCTGTCGCGCCAGAGTCAACAGGTACCGCTGGGTTTTGTTCGAGAGCTGGAAATCTTTGCTCTCCGCCGCCGGCTGTGCCTCAGAAGCAGCCGAGGCGGAGTTCGGGCTGTCTTTCACAAACAGCAGCGAGGTGTAGCCTACCACCCGGCGGCTGTCGCCGCCGGGAATATCGCCGGAAGTGCCGCGTTTCAAGACCATAGCCCGGGTGGCGCCTTTGCCCTGGGCCCACAGCATCGCCACTCCCAGCCCGCCGGCGGAACAGATGGGAGTCTCCACCCCAGGCAATTTCTCCCAGTCACCGCCATCTCTCCACTTGCACAGCCCTGTTACATCAAAGCGCTCTGCGAAGGAGACCGTCTGGCGGTCCAGGCTGACTGCCGTGCTCTGGCTGGGATAGTGTGACAAATCTGTGCTGGACAGAACCAGCAGTCGCCGGCTACCGCAGTTTTTCTTCAGCACCTCGACCAGGGCCCGGCAATGCTCAGGGGTGACTTCACCAAACAGCAGGGGCAGAATTTTCGCCTGCGGGTGGGTGATTTGCAGAAATGGCAGCTGTACCTCAATGCTGTGTTCGGCACTATGGACCTGGTTGTTGCTGATCAGGCGCGGCTCGTCTCGCCGAAGTGCGTCACGCAAGGCGGTATCGACTTGTACGTCGCCCAGAGGCGTG
>JAAZIZ010000346.1 GCA_012800565.1 Lentisphaerota bacterium | reverse complement strand
TTCGAATGCGAGACCGATTACCGCATCTTCAACCACCTGAATATATATGTCTTCTCCCGCTTGATGTGGGACACGGGGAGAGATTACCAGGAAATCCTGGCGGACTACTACCAGAAAATGTACGGCGCGGCTGCTGCCACCATGCAGGAATTCTTTCAGACTCTGGAACATCATTGGCTGATTGACTGCTTTAATAACGAGGTGATGACCATGGCCGGGCCGAAGGCCAACCCGCCGACTGAGTACCAAATCTGGAATGAAATCTATTCCCCTGCGGAGATATCCCGCATCGCCGCACTGTTGACTAAAGCCGAAACCCAGGTTGCCACCGAGCCGGAAGCGCTGAAGCGGGTTCGCTTTATGCGCGCCCAGATGTGGCAGCCGGTAGAGCAGGGCGCAGAAGATTATATCCGCAAAACTCAAGCTGTGGACAAATGGACTGCGGTTTTGCATACTGTCCCTGCAGGAGAGAAAATAGTCATCGACGGTGCGGGGACGGATGTCGCCTGGCAATCCGCAGCAGAGGTTGAACTGCTGGCTTTGGGCAAAGACGCAGTGGAAGTGCACACCAAAGTCAAAATGCTCCAGGATGCCGATAATTTTTACTTTCTGTTCTGGTGTGAGGAGCCGAAGACCGAGCTGATGCTCTCCCAGGAGCGCGAGTATGACGATCCGATGGTCTGGAGTGACAACGCAATCGAAATCCATCTTGATATTCGCGGGGAAAGGCAAGACGAATACCAATTCATGGTCAACTCCCAGGGCGTGATTACGGATTTGCACAACCGCATCGCAACCTTGACCAACGATTACAGTTTCAACGCTCAGGCCGAAGCTAAAAGCATAATTATGGAGGGCGTCGCCTGGCAGACTGAAGTCCGGATACCCAAAAGTTCTTTCCCGCCGCTCAGAGCGGATGGCCGGGTGATAGCGAATTTCACCCGGCATCGGGCTTTACTCCAGGAGAAGGTGCACCTGTATTATGCCTGGAGCCCATACGCGCTCACTTTTGGCGACTTGGCTAATTTCGGCACCCTGATTCCGGCAGCAGAGGAAGAGAAGAATCTGCTCGCCGATGGCAATTTTACCTATACCGGAAGCGGAAAAATCCGGCCGGATGAATGGTTCTTCTGGGGGAAAAAATTCACCCGCGATACAGAAATTTTCCGCACTGCCGGCGCGTCCCTGAAGTTGGAGCATGAGGACGCTTCCCTGGTCTATAAACTGCCGTTTCTAAAGCCCTTTACGCAATACCGCCTGAGCTTTTTTGTGCGGCTGGCAGATATCGTCAGTTCAGAGACGCGGGGCGGCTTCTATGTCCGAATCGACCAGGGCGACGGCAACGTCCAATATCTGCCCGATCCCGGCTACACCGGCACCCTGAAATGGCAGCGGCTGGAAAAAGTTTTCACCACCGGGAGTCTGCAGCCGCGCACTTATACTCCGTATATCCATTTCTGTCAGCGTAAAAGCAGCGGGACATCCTGGATTGATGCCGTGCAGCTGGTAGAATTGGGCCCCGCTCCGGACAAAAAATAATCGTTCACGGGAGCAGATGAAGAGGGAAAGAGCCCCTGTATTTCGGCTCCAGGCTCTACCGGGCCCGGCAGAGCCCTGAGCCGGAGCAGGGCGGGGCAGAATTATTCTTTCAGCACCCGGTCGATTTCTGCCAGTTCATCGGCATTGAAAGTGCAGTTCTCGGTCCCCTGGACGATTTCCCGGATTTGTTCCGGACGGCTGGCGCCGATCAGGGCGGAGCTCACGCTGGGGAATTGCAGCACCCAGGCGATGGCCATCTGAGCCAGGCTCTGCGAGCGTTGCTGGGCAATCCGGTTCAGACGGTCGATTTTGGCCAGCAATTCCGGGGTCAGGCGCGATTCTTTCAGGAAATGGTTGCGCTTGGCCCGGGAATTCTCCGGGATTCCATGCAGATATTTATCGCTCAGCAGTCCTTGCGCCAAGGGGGAGAAAAGAATTGCTCCCACGCCTTCCTGGTCTAGATATTCGAACATCCCTTCTTCTTCATACCGGCGGTTCAGCATACTGGCATTGATCTGATGCAGTAGACAGGGCACCTTGAGGTCCCGCAGGATGGCGATGGCCTGCCGGGCGCGTTCCAGCGGATAATTGGAGATGCCGGCATAGAGTGCTTTGCCGGAGCGGACGATGTCCGCCAGTGCGGTCATGGATTCCTCAAGGGGTGTCTCGGGGTCAGGCCGGTGGTGATAGAATATATCAAGGTATTCGAGGCCGAGACGCTTCAGGCTCTGTTCGCAGCTGGCGATGAGGTTCTTGCGGGAGCCCCATTCGCCATACGGCCCGGGCCACATCAGGAAGCCGGCCTTGCTGGAAATAAACAGCTCGTCGCGGTATTTGCCCAAGCCGTTCCGCAGGATTTGGGCGAAAGTTCGTTCTGCGCTGCCGGGTTCGGGTCCGTAGTTGTTGGCCAGGTCGAAATGGGTGATTCCCAAATCGAAGGCGGTGCGGGCCATCTGTTCGGCATTGTTGTAGTCGTCGATACTGCCGAAGTTGTGCCATAATCCGAGTGAAATCAGCGGCAGCTTGATGCCGCTGCGTCCGCAACGGCGGTAGGATAGCTGGTGGTAGCGTTCAGTGGCGGCGGTGTACATGGTCTGATGCTCCGTTTTCTGGTAGGTGAAACTGGCTGGCTCCGGGAAGGGCTCCCGGCGTATCAGGAGGATGGCAGAGAGGTTAGCGCTTCCAGGCGGTATAGCCTGCTGCGGCGAGGATGATTTCATGCACCAGGAGGTCGTGCTGGAACAGGCTTTCAGAGGGCTTCTCGTTTTTAATCAGGCGGGCGAATTCTGTCAGCTGATTGAGGTAGCGGTCTTTCTGGGCCCCGAAGTCCAAGGTATGCAGCCCAGCCGCATAGCGGTCATTGCCTTCCACCAGCTTCATAGTCATCTGCAGGGGCAGGCCGTCGAAATGCTCCAGGGGACATAGCTCAAAATATCCCTTGGTGCCGGAAATCTTCAGTCTGCGGCCGTTGCCGCCGGCAGTCTCGCGGCTGCAGGCCCGCAGCGTCGCAGTCGCATACTGGTATTCCAGGATAATCAGGCAGTTGTTCTTGATATGCTCCGGCAGCCCCGGGGTGCTCTTCAGGAGCGAATGCACGGCTCTGGGCCGGCCCAGGATGGGCGTAACTAAGTCGATCAGGTGACAGATCAGATTGTAGGCTATGCCGCCCCGGAAGTTTCCCAGGTATTCCTGATATTTGTCGCCGCCGTAATTGTGGCTCATGTCGGCCTGGATTTCGAACACCTCGCCAATCCAGCCGGCGCGAATGGCCGAGGTGGCCATCTGCATGGCTGGATTGCCGCGGAACATATATCCCATCTGGAGGTGCAGCTGCCGCTGGCGGCAGCCGTCCAGCAGGGTCTGGAAGAGAGCCAGGTCTTCTCCGGCCGGCTTGTCCAGGTGGATATGCAGTCCCCGCTCCATACAGGGGATGGCGCTGGCGACCAGTTCGTTGTTCGGAGTCTCCACGCAGACGGCCTGCAGGCCCGGATAATTCAGGAGTTCGTCCCGGGTCAGATGCGGGACATCGCGGTAGCAATCCTGCGGACCAGGGAATCTTGCGGCAGTGGTAGTGGAGAAATCATCGGCTACGCCGACAAACTCGAATAATTCCGGCAGCATTTGCACGGTCTGGAATTTTCCGTTGGCGTGTTCGTGGGTGGTGCCCAGCTGGGCAATTTTGATTCTGCTCATGATTATGTTTCCTGCACAGGATATCTCAGAGGATGGTGAGGGGCATTATTCCAGATTGCGCCAGTCAAAAAGCACTCCCAGCGGCGGATTCGGATTATGGGCCAGGTCATTGTAGACCTCATTCGCGTCCGCGGGGTCGCGCACGGCGGAGATAATCGGCTTGATTTTGAGACGGCCGCGGCTGAGATACTGCAGGAACGTCTGGTAGTCATCGTGTTCAGTCCACCAGCCAGGATGGGATTCGCAACTCGGCCTGGCCATGGTATGGGCGCCGATCAGAGTGATGCCCCGACAGTGCACGTACTTGTAGAAATTCAGGGGCTCGTCCGGGATGCGGGTGCAGCCCAGCAGCGAGATGCGACCGAACCGGGCCACGTACTCCAGCGCCTGGCGCAGGGCCTTGGCGATGCCGGTAACCTCAACTACCGCATTCACCCCTTTGCCGCCGGTGACTGCCAGAACCTGGTCGCAGAAATCCTTGTCCGCAGGAGAAAAAGCATAATCTGCGCCGAGCTCAAGGGCCAGCCGGCGCCGTTCGGGATTCAAATCAGCTGCGATTACCGGCACTGCTCCGGAGAGTCTGGCCAGCTGGGTAGCGATGATGCCCAGCAGCCCCTGACCGGCAATCAGTACTGATTCACCCATCTGGACCTGCAGTTTGCGCAGGCCGCCGAAAGGGAAAGAGGACAAATGCATAAACGCGGCTTCCTGCATATCGATGGCATCGTCGCAGACCTTGGTCACTTTATTGACTGGAGCGACATCGCGGGAGCGGTGCCAGCGCCAGCTCAGCGCCACCCGGTCACCAGGCTGGAGATTCTGCACAGCGCTGCCGACTGCCAGCACCCGGCCGCTGGAACTGTATCCGGGCCGATGCGGATAGCCGTTATGCGCCGTCGCAGTGTTGGGGAGGTTGAGGAAATTGGCCAGCTCGGTGCCGGCGCTGATCAGAGAGTACTCAGTTTTGACCAGAACTTCTTCCGGCCCGGGAGTATCCGGGAGATCAAAATCTGCCAGCATTGCTTTTCCCGCTTCGGGGAAGTAGATGTGTTTGCCTTTCATAACGGTTCCTGGATAGTTGCAATGGATTTTCAGAAAAGAAGAAGCTGTCAATACATGATTGAGTCTGCTGGGGAAAGGGCCATCCCGGGGCAGCAAATTCACACTCCGCACCGGGAGAATTGGCATAACTATAATCAAAATCAGGAAGAAGACAAGAGCAGAGGAAGAATTTCAGAAATCTTTTGAATTGGCGGATGAGCTGCTTGATTTTTCTGTCAATTCCACTATATTAAAGAGAGATTTTGAATTAGTGGAGAATTTTATGTATATCAAACGAAATATAACACGGTCATTTCTGGAAGCCAACGCGTTTTTTCCGGCGTTGCTGGTGACTGGTGCGCGTCAGTTTGGCAAGACTACGTTTTTGCGCCACCACATTGAGCCTGGCCGTCGCTTTGTTTCCCTTGATCCGCTGGATGTGCGGGTGCAGGCCAGGGAAGACCCCCGTCTTTTTCTCGCCAACCATCCGCCGCCGGTGGTGATTGATGAAATTCAATACGCTCCGGAACTTCTGCCATATATCAAGCAAATCATTGACGAGGCCAGGAACCGCGATCCGCAATCGGCGCACGGTTTGTTTTGGCTGACCGGTTCGCAGCAGTTTGAACTGATGAAGGGTGTGTCGGAATCACTGGCCGGGCGCATTGGAATCTTCAATCTTTATGGGCTTTCCCAGGCGGAGCTGGCCGGGCGCGATGACGGCGCTTTTTTGCCGGACCGGGATTTTTCTGTGTCGCCGGAACCGGTATCGCCGCTGGAACTTTTCACCCGCATCTGGCGCGGTTCGTTCCCCGAACTGGTTACAGCAGCACATCCGGAAAAACATTGGGAGATTTTTTATCAATCCTATCTGCAAACCTATCTTTCCCGTGATGTCCGGGCATTGATTCAGATTGCCGATGAGCATCGTTTTTATGCGTTTCTGAGAGCGGTTGCGGCGCGGACCGGGCAGATGCTGAACTATTCCAGTCTGGCGCGTGACGCTGAGGTCAGCCAGCCGACGGCGAAGAGTTACCTTTCGATTCTGGAAACCTCAGGACTGGTCAAGCTGCTGTATCCCCAGATGAAAAACCGCAATCGGCAGATGATTTCCACTCCTAAGGTTTATATGCTTGATACCGGCCTGGCGGCATATCTGACCAGTTGGCTCACGCCGGAAACGCTGATGAACGGGGCGGCGGCAGGTCATTTTTTTGAGAGCTGGTGTTTTGCGGAAATTCTGAAAAGCCATGTCAACGCCGGGCTCACACCGGATTTCACTTATTACCGTGACAAGGATGACAACGAAATTGATCTTATCATTCAGCGGGATGGAACTCTCTACCCGATTGAATTCAAAAAGGCGGCCACGGTGAAGAAAGACGATGCGA
>JAAZIZ010000345.1 GCA_012800565.1 Lentisphaerota bacterium | reverse complement strand
TGGGCTGCTCACCGCCGCTGAAATCACGGAATTCCAGACCCTCGTGATAGACCCCAGGCATAATGCTCAGGGTGTCGCCAGCCTTAAAAACCGACTGTGCTTTCTGTAAAGTCTGGAATGGCTGCTCCTGACTCAAACCGGTATTGCTGTCATTCCCACCTGGAGAGACAAAATACTCTGCAGCATACATGCTCCCCGCTGCTAAAGACAAGGCAGTAATCATTTCTTTGATCATTTCT
This sequence comes from Lentisphaerota bacterium, assembly GCA_012800565.1. Classification (GTDB taxonomy): domain Bacteria; phylum Verrucomicrobiota; class Lentisphaeria; order Oligosphaerales; family Oligosphaeraceae; genus JAAZIZ01. Next base: position 3,397 of record JAAZIZ010000345.1, on the reverse strand, counting down.
CTTTATCCTGTTCGGAATTGATATCAAGGTGCGGCAGACATTGCCGCAACCGCTCAGCAGTCCGCGCTCTCCGGCACCGGACCGGGGTCCTGCAGCAGCCCGGCTGCCAGGCGCTGCCGCACCACCTCATACAACAACAATGCAGTAGCAGTGGCCACATTCAAAGAATCGGCTTCGCCGAACATCGGCAGACGCACCGGCACCGTGGCCGCCTGCAGCCATAAATCGCTCAAACCAAATTGCTCTGCTCCCACCACTATCGCCAGCGGGACGGTCAAATCGGCCTGGCTGTACAATTGCCGCGCATGCGGCGACGCTGACACTATCGCGATATTTCTCTGCTGCAGCCAGGCCAGCGCCTCGGCGCTGCCGGCTTCCGCAATCGGCAGAGTGAACAGACTGCCGGTGCTCGCCCGCACTACATTCGGATTGTACAAATCAGTGCGGGAATCACAGAGAATCAGACCATCCAGACGCACCGCATCCGCAGAACGCAGCATAGTCCCCAGATTCCCCGGCTTCTCAGTCTGCTCCGCTAACAGATAAAAACCGGCCGGACCGGCCGGAGCAGGCAAATCCTCCAGCCGGCGGCGCACCTGCGGCCCCACGCCCAGCAGCCCCTCCGGACGGTCCCGGTAGGCCATCTTGGCAAACGGGCCTGGCGCGACCCGGTACAGCTTCGCCCCCCGGGCCTGCAGACGCAGCAGCAGCTCTTCCTCATTCTCGCCCTGGAAATATTCCGGGCAGACATAGACCTCCCGCACCGGATACTCGCCGGACAGCGCCCGGGTCAGCGCCCGGTAGCCCTCAATAAGCACAACCTGGTCTTGGTCACGGTCAGGACGATCCCGCCATTTGACCGCTTGCTTGACCCGGGGATTCTGAAAACTGCTGATGCTTTCAACAAAAACAAGCTCTTTCAAGGAATTTTCCCGGTAACTGGAATTGTAAAATAAGGTGGCAGTATTAAGTTAGCCGGTATTTCTGCTTACGCAAGACCATCAGCCAATTTTCTTGGGAAAAAAATATGCTCTTAAACCGTCTTAAGACCGCCCTGCCGATGATCGTGCTGGTGCTGCTGGCTTTCTTCCTGCCTGGGACCGCCGGCCACCTGTTCTTCACCCTCTTCGCCACCGCCATGCTCTGCCTGGCGCTGTACGAAATCGTGACCCTGTATAAGTTGGAGCCCCCCTGGCACTTCCTCCTCCTGCTGCTGCTGGGGCTCGGCTTCCTGATCCTGGCCTCCCTGGACAGCGGCAGAATCATCACCCTGCTGCTGCAGATGGGCGGCGAGACCGCTCTGCTGATTATCTATATCCTAAGCGTTTTCTGCCTCAGCTTCCGAACCGGACCAACCGCCGATTCGGTCCGGCAGGTCAATGCCGGGCTGGCTGCCGCGCTGTATGTCTGCTGGACCCTCTGTTTCTTCCCCAAAATATACTTCCTCGCCGATGGTGGTCCCTGGCTGCTGTTCTATCTGGTGCTGGTGACCAAGATGGCCGACACCGGCGCGTACTTCCTCGGCACCGCAACCGCCAAACTGCCTGGCGGGAACCATAAACTCGCCAAAGTCATCAGCCCCAAGAAAAGCTGGGAGGGACTCTTGGGCGGTATCCTGGCCTCGCTGCTCTCCTCGCTGCTCTTCTTCTATTACTTCCAGCACCGCCTGCATTTCATCGACATCGGCGGCTTCGGCAATCTGCAGCTCAGCCTGACCTGGACCGAGGCCATCGCCCTGGGCATCATCGCTCCGATAGTAGGACTGCTTGGCGATTTGGCCGAATCCGTACTGAAACGCGCTGCCGACTGCAAGGACTCCGGCACCCTGCCCGGACTTGGCGGCATCCTTGATACCCTGGACAGCCTGATCCCCATGGCCCCGCTGTTCTATGCCTGGCTGCTGATCCGCAGCGCTCTGGGGCTCTATCAGCAGCTGCAGTAAGCGATACGCCCCCCCAGCGTCGCCTGCCACTTTTAATATATCCTCATCGTTTTCAAGCATTTTGCTTGATTTTGAGTACTGTGTGGATTTCCAGGCGCTCGATGGTGACGGTGCAACTGCCATCGACGTTATGCTTTAGTTCGAGTTCCTGGTTTCCAGGAATAGCCTGAATATTCTTCACTCCAAGCTCTGGGGCAAAGGTGACGGTCAGCGGCCCGATGGGAGGAATTTCGCCGTAACTGCGCACCGGCTTCACATTATGTTCGCCTGCCTTATTGATCACGCTGACCAGCAGTTCTCCATTCTTTGCGGCCACCGTGAGATCGGCAAAACTGCTCCCTGAAACCAGAACAGTCGGACGATACCCGAGTGTCTTCAGGGTGCCTTGCAGAAATTCCCGGATTGCAGTGCTGCGGTTATCGGCATAGAAACTGCCGAAATCAAAGGTCAGAATACCGATGCATCCTTTGCCAACATGTCGAATGTATCCAGCAAAAGAATGCTTGTCAGCATAGAAGTTATCAGGGAAGATTCGTCCAAATCCTTCTGCTTCTTTTGCCTGGAGTGTTTTGCAGGGCACTTCGCCTGCCGCCAGCGCGTTGCCGCTGTCCACAAAAATCAGTTTCGTTTCCGGCTCTGAGCTCGAGTATCCCCCGAACGCTTCGAAAAATTGTGCGCTGCCTGCATCCACCAGCAGAATGCCGCCGGCATTCACGTATTGGCAAAGGGCCTTTTGTGCCGCCTCGCAAATTCTTTCTGCGCCAGGGATTACAATGATCCGGTACTGTGACAGGTCCTGTTCCACAACCTGGTGTTCCAGCAGTACTTTGCTGGAGTATTGGCAATCCTGCAGAGCATTGATCCATTTTTCAAGAGACCGCCCGCCCGGCGCATTACAATACAGCCGGGCAGTTTCCTCGGCATTGCGGTCACACGGCAAGAGCACACCCAGTTCCGGCACGATCCGGGAGCCGAAGCAGACCTCGCGTTCCCGGCAGTATTCCGCCGTTTTCCGCCAGACCGGGATCGCCCATTCCTGAATCAAACCGCCGAAACCGTAATGAATATTGAAAAATTCGAAGCCGCCGCCCATGGCGATGGTCATTGATGCTTCCTGACAATACTGCTGCAGTTCTTTGGTGTTGCGGTTGCGAGTTTTCCAGCAGCAAGGCAAGGCATGCTGGCCCCAGGCCAGCAAATCCCAGGCAATGTTCCGGCACTCCAGAACACGCCCATGAAAGCGGGCACTCTCCAAGGCATTCTCCGGAGCATAATCGCCTGAAAGAAAATCGACGTTGACATCCAGCTTTTCCGGCATCATCGCGGAAAATATCCAGTTGCTGGTGATCTGAAATTCCGGAAACTCCGCTTTGATCGTATCAATGTAATGGCGAACATAGCTGCGGAAACCATCCCGGCAAAACTCCCGGTAGTTTTCATAATCGGCATCACCGG
>JAAZIZ010000344.1 GCA_012800565.1 Lentisphaerota bacterium | reverse complement strand
GGCCGGTCACCACTGCGGCATCAATGACGCAACTCGCCTTGCCGCCTTTCAACGAGGGTAAATCGAACATCACATCGGTCATCATATTTTCCATGACCGAACGCATTCCGCGGGCACCGGTCTTCTTTTTCTGGGCGCGGTCGGCGATCTCGGCCAGGGCATCCTGAGTAAAAGTCAATTCCACGTTATCCATTGCCAGCAAGGCCTGATACTGACGCACCAGGGAATTCTTGGGCTCGGTCAGGATACGCATCAAGTCCTCGCGGCTTAATTCACGCAGTGCCGCAGTTACCGGCAGACGACCCACAAATTCAGGAATCAGGCCAAATTTAAGCAGGTCTTCAGGCTCCAGAAAATCAAGCACATTCAAGTCCTGGTTGGACAAGTCCAGGCTGCCTTCTGCAGTTTGACGCCCGAATCCCAGAACCCGGACGCCATCCCGGCGCTGGATTATCTTATCCAGCCCGACGAAAGCTCCAGCGCAGATGAACAGAATATTCGTGGTATCAATCTGCACCTGCTCCTGATGCGGGTGCTTCCGGCCGCCGTGCGGCGGGACACTGGCAACCGTGCCTTCCAGGATTTTCAGCAGCGCCTGCTGCACACCTTCCCCAGAGACATCGCGGGTGATGGAGACATTCTCCGAGCGTTTGGCAATCTTGTCAATCTCATCGACATAGATGATACCGATCTGCGCTTTGGCGACGTCATAGTCAGCGGCCTGCAGCAGGCGGACCAGGATGTTCTCGACATCATCGCCGACGTATCCGGCCTCAGTCAGAGTGGTGGCATCACAAATGGCGAACGGGACATTGAGTTTCTTGGCCAAGGTACGGGCCAGCAGAGTCTTGCCCGAGCCGGTGGGGCCGATCAGCAGGACGTTGCTTTTCTCAATATCGACATCTTCGGCCAGTTTCTTGCCGGCTTCGAGAAACTGCAGCCGCCGGTAATGATTGTGCACCGCCACTGACAAGATGCGCTTCACACGCTCCTGCCCCACCACATACTGGTCCAGAAAAGCTTTCAGCTCCTGAGCGGAATCGACCTGCAGGCTGGCAATCGGGGAGGGCTGCTGGCTGGACTTTACGGCACTGCCTTTCTTGGTCTGAGCCAATAGGTCCAGACCGTAAATCTGATTGAAAGCCTCGGCAGCGACCAGCGTGCATTCATCGCAAATCCCATATTTGCCGGACGGCGCGGGCAGGAGATAGATTCCACTGCTCTGCCCACGGCCGCAAAAGGAACAACGCAATTCGTTTTCGCTATTCTTAGTCTTAGCCATATTTTTCGTCAGCGGCTGTTGGGAAGGCAGACCTGGTCAACCAAGCGGTATTTTTTTGCCGCTTCCGCAGTCATAAAGAAGTCCCGTTCGCTGTCACGCTGGATGACTTTCGCCGATTTGCCGGTATGTTTGGCCAAAATATCGTAGAGGACTTTGCGGATATGCAGGATTTCCTTGGCCTGGATGTCGATATCTGCGGCTGTGCCCTCGACCCCGCCTGACGGCTGGTGGATCATAATCCGGGCATTAGGCAGGGAAAAACGCTTTCCGGCAGTGCCGGCGCAGAGCAGCACTGCGGCCATGCTGGCGGCCTGCCCGATGCAGTAGGTACGCACATCGCAGCTGAGCATCTGCATAGTATCATAAATCGCCAGGCCGGCAGTAACACTGCCCCCGGGGCTGTTGATATAGAAATCAATATCTTTCTTGGGGTCCTCGCTTTGCAGGAACAGCATCTGGGCCACGATGACATTGGCGACTGCGTCGGTCACCGGCGTGCCCAGCATAATGATCCGGTCCTTGAGCAGACGCGAGTAGATATCGTACTGGCGTTCACCGGTACCGGTCTGCTCCACCACAATCGGCACATAATAATTATTCTTGATCATTGCTTCCACTTCTCCTGGATAATAATGCCGGGCGGGGGCCGGCCGCAAGCGCAGCCAAAACTCCGGCAGGCGATTACTGTTCTGCCTTGATCACTTCAATCTGGGCGGCATCCTGAACGGTACGCAGCGCCAGTTCCCGGAAAATGCTCTCGCTGACTGTGAAAATCTGCCCTGTCTCACGCATTTTCTGCAAAGCTTTGCTGAAAGGGATGCCGTTCTTATCGGCAAAGTTGGCCACTACATTGGCCAGCATCTGGTTGGTGACCTCGATGTTTTCCGCCTGCCCGATCTGGCGCAGTATGATTTCCTGCCGGGCGGCGGTGAGCGCCTGACTCTCAGCCGCACTTTCGTTGGCCTGCAATTTTTCCTTGATATCATCCTGCTTCAGACCCTGATAGGCCATCATGCGGGCGGTTTCCTGCTGGTAGGTATTTTTATACTGCGCCAGCATGGATGGCGGCACCGGAAAATCCTGTCCGCTCAGCAAAGCCTGGAGCAACTGCTCGCGCACCTTGCCGTCCTCAGACTGATCTTTGCGCCCTTTAAGCATCTCCTTGACGGCAGAGCGAAACTGCTCCTCGCTCTCAAGCTTCAGTTCCTTGAGAAACTTGTCATCCAGGACAGGCGTTACCTTGCCTTTGACTTCCTTGATCTCAAAGTGGAACTGATACGTCTTGTTCTGCAAGGCTTCATTGCGGAAATCGGCCGGGAAATTGATTTCGACATCCTTTTTCTCGCCGGCGGACACATTCAGCAATGCGGTCGCGATTCCCGGCAGCAATTCCGGTTCGCGCAGCATCAGCCAGCTGTTTTCGCCTTTCAGCAGGTATTTCACCTGGTCATCGTTCAGCATCTCCTCGGGGGCATCGGCACTGTAGTCGGCCTGCAGGATATCGCCATGCCGGGCGGGACGCTGCACGGGCTCAAAAGTCCCCCGTTGTTCCAGGATATTCTGAATGTATTCCTCGACTTCCTCATCAGTCACCACTGTCTCTTGCCTGCTGACGCTGATTCCCTTATACTGGGGCAGGGTGATTTTCGGGTACACCTCAACGGTGAAAGTGAACGAATAATCCAGTTCCGGGACATACAAAGGCAGGTCGTCCTGACTGTCGAACTTCGGACGGGTGTAGAAATCCAAATCCTGTTCTTTCACCACCTGGCTGATGGCCGCATCAATAAGTTCCTCTGCCACGCGGGCATTAATCTGCGGACCGAAATTCTGCAAAAGCATCGGTACGGGAATTTTGCCTGGACGGAAGCCCGGCACCTTGGCTTCAGAGCCGACTTTGCGAATGGCGGCCTTATATGCTTTCTGAGTGTCCGCTGCCGGAATAGTCACTGCCACGCTGAGGCAACAGGGAGCAGTTTCACTGCAGTTGACACTAATGGACATGGATTGCTTTTCCACAATGACTCCTCGTGAAGATTCAAACGAATGGTCCAGCTGCAAACCGCGCAGATTTCACCGGCAGGTTCGGCGGTTATGCAACCTTAACAGCAAATCTGGAAAAGTTTATACTATAATGTCTTTTTCCCATAAATCCAGCTGCAGGAAGCAGTTTCTCGCCCTTGCCCCGGGCCGGATTGGTAATGCGTCAGTAACCACCCCGGCTGTACACAACTGTCTTTTTTCAAGGCTCTGGGGGATGGTATGGGACGTATGGGACCAATACTCCTAACTTAAAGGCAAAATTCTTTGTCCAGTCGATTGCTCGACCGCTGGCAATG
>JAAZIZ010000343.1 GCA_012800565.1 Lentisphaerota bacterium | reverse complement strand
TTCGCGCTTGTCTACTGAAATGCTGATTACGTTGCTCATGGTTTTTCTTATTTCCTTTTGTATCACGAACTATGTGAAAGCAAAAATTATCAGTCAAACAGAATAATATAACGCATATTTCCCAATTTCCCAATGCCGGACTGCAAATTACGCGTTTTCGCGTGTCGTTGGCGTCAGCAACCTGATGTCTCCAGTTGGCTTTTCAGATTGTGATATCAACGCTGCGGTTTGGTCCGTCATAGATAATGAAATCATTGAATTCGGGTATATATTTGGCGAACAGGTCGCCGGAGAAAGCGTTGTTTTCGCAGACCTCCTGCAGGAATTTGGCACTAGGTTTGGGGGTTCTCCGGAAAGTCTTCCGGTCCACCTCGACCAGTCCGAAGCGCGGTTTAAAGGAGCGCCACTCGTAATTATCAAGCAGTGACCAATGCAGATAGGCCTCGATTTTCACGGGATAGAGCTGCATCGCCATCTTCATGGCTTCAAACTGCAGCATCATATAGATGATTCTGAAGCGGTCGTCATCGGCGCAGATGCCGTTTTCAGTAATCCAGATCGGCAAATCAGTCAGCCTGGCGGCGCATTGCATAAATGATTCTGGATTGAATTCCCGCTGTCCGAAATCGATATCACAGAGGCGGTGGCGGGCGAATTCGAGTTTTTCACCTATGCCGTTGACTTTTCGGGCATCAATAGGTGCTCGGTGGTAATAGTTGATCATCCAGCGATCAGAGGCCCCTTTTAATTCCGGCAGATACTCCATCTCGCGGTAAGGCAACACGATTTCTCCTGTTCTGACCGCATGGAAGAAAAATTCGTTGGTGACCCAGTCGACTAAACTGGCCATGGTCTGATCCATACTGTCACCAGGCCGCAGCGGGCACTGATGCACGAAAGCATGAGCCGAGGAAATCGGGGCGTTAGAGTACTGCTTTACCAGCCGGTAGCCGAATGCATGGGCTTTCAACCGGCTGACTTTCAGAGCCAGATTTTCGGGGGCCAGCGAACGATCGAGGTTGAATTCGTTCAGGATGATCCAGGAGCCTACCCGGTCGGTGATCTTCGGTACCAGATAATTGAGATAATCAAGAAAGAAGTGCAGATTGTCCTCCTTTCTGAATCCGCCCAGGTCCTCGAACCAGATCGGATGGGTGCCGTGATGCAGGGTGACACAAGCGTGAATACCCTTGCTGGCCAAGCGGTCCAGGAGGTCCTGATAGCGGGCCAGAGCGGCAGTATCAAACTGGTTTTCAGCGGGTTGAATACGACTCCACTCTATGGAAAAACGATAGGCCCGATGTCCCAGACTATGCAGCAGCTCGACATCTTCCGGATACATCTCCCAGCTGTTGCAGGCCTTGCCGGAGGGCTCCTCGTAGTACTCCGGATGCTGCAGCTCTGAGCGGTAATTCTGGGAATTAAAGTTGTCTCCTTCTATCTGATGTCCGGCGGTGGCACTGCCCCAGAGAAAACCATCAGGGAAACGATAATAAGGCATTTTACGTAGATTCAGCATTCCGGCAATCCTTGTTCTGGTACTCAGTACTCAACATTCTGTGTGCCCTGCGGCAGGGCAGAAAGAAAATCAGCACAACTCAATCCCGAAGACCCGTCCCGGACAGCCGCAAGGTCCAGGGACTTCACGCGGCTGCAGGCGCACCCGCCTGTCAGCCAGCAGCGTCTCCAACACCCTGTAGGCGGCCACGGCGCAATATTCCAGTTTCTGGTGCGGGAACTTCGGCCTGATGGCTGCATCGCAGAGCGTCCCCAGCAATACCCCGGAATTATGGCGCAGATATTCTTCAGTGGCGCTGAGCAGTCCATCGGGGATACGGGTATCCAGTTCCAGTTCCGGCGAGAGCTCCTCCCGGTGCAGAAGACCGTCGGCAGTGACCCAACCCACAGAATTGCCTGGGATTTCCATCCCTGCTCCAGGCAATCCCAGGGCAGTCACCGACAGGTGCACGCCATGCTCCGAGAAATTGCAGACCAGGTGCTGATTCAGGTTGATGAATCCCAGCGTCCCGGGCCGGTCCGCGAACAGGAAAATCGTAGCAGATTCCTCCCTCATTCCCAGCCCGGCGGTACGCAATGCGCTCAGCATATCACCAGTCTTTTCATAAACCGCCTCCACCTCATTGACCACAATATCCGATAGAGACACTTGATTGCCATCAGCCAAAAACGGGCTGCGGGATGCGTCATCCTTAGAAGCACTGTTGAAACTGCGACCTTCCTGCAGCAGACGGTTCCCGACTGCGATAAAATCCCCGATATCATCCTGGAAGCGCCCCAGGCTGCCCTGTGAGACCAACGCCACACGCTGGTGGCAGCCGATGAACGGATGCGCCCGTCGCTGGTCACCGCCACTGTTGGTGCGGCTGTGAATCATTCCGGCGTTGCCGGGGAAATCTACCAAGGACCACTGCTGAGCCCAGACACCGCTGTGTCCGGCGCATTTCTGGCTGTGGAAAACACCTTCCTGCAGTGTCACCATCCCGGTATAGAATCCACCCCAGATGCCTTCAATGGCGACAAATGATTCCCACAGAACAGGCGCAGCAGCACACTTGCCGGCATAAGCACTCCATACACACATAAACACCTCTGCATTAAGAGTTACATCTCGCCCAGACAGTGGAGGCCGCGCCGGCACCGGCAACAGCTCCTCTGCTATAAGGATATTAAGATAAGCCAAAAACTGTCGTTCGCAAACCCGAAAAGCGCGTTTCTGCTGCTGCCTCACAGCACCTCCGTAATGGCTCTTCTGTTATGAGAAACAGAAACAACCGTCACGCCAACAACCCCAACAGGGAAGGCAGAAGTTGTGGGCGGTGTGGGACGGTGTGGCATTTTGAGCCCTGAAAAGGAGTGACATACCAACCTGTAACGATTGTGGGCTTCCGTCTCTTGGCGTTCTTGGCGTCTTGGCGGTTCAATAAAGAGGAACTAACCACCCAAAACACCAAGAGCGTCAAGGGGCACCGCAGAAGAGTGCCCCATTGCGGCACCTCCCAGGCCGGACTGCTGCCTTGAATGTTGCGTCAGGCAAGAAACTTATACTCTCGACAGCAGTCTAAATAAGCAGGCACACCCGGCAGCGGCAAAGCCTTTCGCCTTTACGGTCTGAAGCTAAGAAATATCGCTCCGGGGCAATGCTTTTTGCGGGCTCGGAGTTATATTAGGTTGTTGCCGAAAGTCCCGACTCACAGTTAGGCAACTTTACGACATAAGGAATATTTTATGGATAAGATGGATAAGAATGACAATCCGTTGCGGAATTATACTCTGCGCGCTCAACAAGTAGTAGCCCTGGCCCAGAAAGAGGCCCGACAATTGAAACAGTCTTTTGTAGGCTGTGAACATATCATGCTGGGAATTCTCAAATTGGGCAGCGACAAAGGCAGCAACAATGCCAAGGAGCTGCTGCTGCAGGCCAAGGTGGATTTGGCCGCATTGACTGACGCCATCCTCGCGGTCATCAGCAAGGCCACCACCGCACCACCGCCTCAAGGCGAAGGCCCCCTGCCTTTCACCAGCCGCTGCCGGCGGGCCTTGAGCATGGCCGGGCAAATAGCCGTCAGCCTCGGCAACACTTACGTCGGCATTGAGCATCTGCTGCTGGCGATTCTGAAAGATGAGGAAGGCCTGCCTGCCCAGATTCTCAAACAACAGGGAATTGACTATCAGACCATCCACAATTTGTATATCAAGGAACTCGATCCGCGCTTCCTGCCCGAAGATGCCGATCCGCCCGGAACAGAGAAAAAGTCCGAATCTGCGGAGGAGCTTCTGAATGAAAGCCTGGGCGATGAACCGGCCAAGGAAAAGACTCCTGCGCTGAAAGCTTTTGGCCGGGACCTCACTGATCTGGCCGCAGCCGACAAGCTCGATCCGGTGATCGGACGCACCCATGAGCTCTCCCGGGTCATCCAGACCCTCTGCCGGCGCACCAAGAACAACCCGGTACTGATCGGTGAAGCAGGAGTAGGGAAAACTGCCATTGTCGAGGGTCTGGCCCAGGCCATCGTCAATAATAAGGTTCCGGATATGCTGCGGGATAAAAAAGTAATCGCGCTGGACCTCACCCTGCTGATCGCCGGAACCAAATACCGCGGCCAGTTCGAGGAGCGCCTGAAAGCGGTTATGGATGAAATCCGCCGTTCCCAGAACATCATACTGTTTTTGGACGAACTGCACACCATCGTCGGAGCCGGCAGCGCCGAAGGGACCATGGATGCCTCGAACATCCTCAAGCCGGCGCTGTCTCGGGGTGAAATCCAGTGCGTGGGCGCAACCACCATGAATGAATACCGCAAGAGCATTGAAAAAGATTCTGCTCTGGAGCGTCGTTTTCAGGCTATCATAGTGCAGCCGCCCGACACTACTGAGACCATTGCCATTCTGCAGGGGCTGCAAAAGCGCTACGAAGACTATCATCAGGTGAAATATCTGCCCGAAGCCATTGTCACTGCAGTGCAGCTGGCCGACCGCTATCTGCCTGCACGCTTCTTCCCGGATAAGGCCATTGATGTCATCGACGAAGCCGGTTCCCGCGCCCACATCAACAGCACCCGCAGCTATCCTGATGTCAGCGCTTTGGAAAAACGCATCGCTGAATACCAGCAGAAAAAACAGGCTGCCGCCGGAGAACAGGATTTCGAAGCCGCCGCTTCTTTCCGCAATAAGGAGAAAGAAGCCAAACAGGAAATGGAGCAGATTATCGCCGACTGGAAAGAGAACAACCAGCAGGGCACAACCTGCATCACGCAGGAAGACATGCGCATTGTGGTCTCCGGTATGACCGGCATCCCGCTGTCCCGGCTGGAGGAACAGGAAGCCAGCAAACTCCTGCGCATGGAGGAGACTCTCAACAACAGCATTATCGGGCAGGCCCATGCCATACGGACTATCAGCCGGGCCCTGCGCCGCTCCCGGGCCGATCTCAAAGACCCTCGCCGGCCCATTGGCTCGTTCCTGTTCCTGGGGCCTAGCGGCGTCGGGAAGACTTATCTGGCCAAGATGCTGGCGACTTTTATATTCGGCGACCCTGATGCCTTGATCCGCCTGGATATGTCCGAGTACATGGAGAAATTCAGCGTCTCGCGCCTGGTGGGCTCACCACCCGGCTACGTCGGTTATGAGGAAGGCGGACAGCTGACCGAGAAAGTCCGCCGCCGCCCCTACTCAGTGGTGCTCTTCGATGAATTGGAGAAAGCCAATCCGGATGTCAGCAACATCCTGCTGCAGGTTCTGGAAGAAGGGCAGCTGACTGACAGCCTGGGGCGGACGGTGAATTTCCGTAATACCATCATCGTGATGACCTCCAATATCGGCGCGGAGAGCGGCAATAAGTCCGGCACGCTGGGCTTCCGGCGCGGCGATGCTGGTGCTGAGGAAGATGCATTTGCTAAAATGCAGAGCCTGATGCTGGAAAAAGCTAAAAAGTTCTTCCGCCCGGAATTTCTGAACCGCCTTGATGATGTGGTGGTATTCCGGCAGTTAAACAAAGACGACATCGCCCAAGTGATCGATTTGGAACTGGACAAGATCATCCAGCGCCTGCAGGAGAAAAACTGCTACCTGTCCCTTGAGGACAGCGCCAAAGCTTTCCTGCTGGAGAAGAGCTACAAACCTGAATACGGTGCCCGGGAAGTCCGCCGAGTCTTGGAACAAAACCTGGAAGACCCGCTGGCTGAAAAAATCCTCGCCCTGGATTTAGGAAACAGCGCCTGCACGGTCACGGTATCGCAAAGTCCCAAAGCCGACGAGTTGTCTTTTGCCATCGCCGCATCAGAGCAAAGCATTTCAGCCGCACCTCTGCCCGAAATTGTCGGGCCGGGGCCAGAGTCCTTACAGCCGGTGCCAAGATAACCCCTGCGCCATGACCTTTCAACTGACCATTCATCCCGGCAACAGTTCCCCGGAGGAGGCCTTTGCACCGGGACGCTTGGTCACTTTCCCGTCCCCCCAGAACGAACCGGTGCGAATCGGCGCAGGAGAACACTGCCAATGCCGTCTGCCGGACGGACCAGCAGAATGCCTGCAGATCAGTCGTGGCAACGCCGGCAAATATGCAGTCGAAAGTCTAGACGATTGCCCGGCCCAACTGAATCAGCAGCCGCTGCTCGGGCAGCAGCTGTTGCGCAGCGGCGACTTGCTGGAAATCCCCGGCTGGAAAATCCGTTTTTTTCTCCTCTATCCTCGTGCCGAGCAGTCTTGGCGCAGCGACGCCTTGGGGCGTCTGACCAAGGTTGGCATCGCCTTGGTCCTGGTAGCGCAAGTGCTGCTGATCTTCGTTCTGCCGCGTCAGCTCAAAGACGGCAATTTCTGGTACGGTCAGCAACTGCGCCTGAGCATTGTGGAAAAAACCGATGACTTGCGCCGAACCATCCGCAACTGCAGGAGCAGCGACCCCATTGTGCAAGCCCTGCTGGCTGAATACGAGCAGGAACTGCTGCGCCGAACCCGCTATTTGCGCCGCAATACCGATGTTTTGACCCGCCGCCAGCGCACCGACATGCTGGCTGCGCTGAATCGGATTGAGCAGGATATCCGCCAGTTGGAAAAAGCGCAGCTGGTACCAGTTCCACCAGCCCTGGACCTGGACCGCCCGGTGAAAGAAATAATTGAGAATATCGCTTATGAATAACCTCTGTGATTATCTGTCGGAATTCCCCCGCTTCCGGGTTGCAGTGCTGGGAGACTTGATGCTGGACCGCTATATCTGGGGCAACGCCACTCGCATTTCCCCGGAAGCGCCGGTGCCGGTGGTCGAAGTCACCCGTTCCAGTGCGGTACCCGGCGGCGCGGCCAACGTCGCGCGTAACCTTCTCTCCCTGGGTGCGTCTGCCTTGGCGGTAGGTTGCATCGGTTGCGACCAGGATGGCGAAGAGCTACGCCGCCTGCTTGAGCAAGCAGGGGCCGACATCAGTGCGCTGCAGGTCGATTCGGACCGTCCGACCACGGTCAAGACCAGGGTTCTGGCCGGGAACCAGCAAGTAGTGCGCATTGACAGCGAGAACAAAGCCGAACTGGCCTCTGCCCTGCGTCAGAAGCTGCTGCAGTCGCTGCAGCAGGAACTGCAGGCGGGCAACATTCAGGCCCTGATTCTGGAAGACTACGCCAAGGGCGTTTTTGATCAGGAGTTTATGCAGGCGGTCTGCGACTGCGCCCGTGCCGCCGGAGTTTTCACCACCCTTGACCCCCACCCCTCGCATCTGTTTTCTGTGCAGGGATTGAAGCTGATGACGCCGAACCGGGCAGAAGCATTCACCCTTGCCGGACGCCCTTTCCAACCCAGTCGGGGGGTGCCGCTGGAAGACCAGGAATTGTTGCGCGTCGGAGCAATTCTGATGGACGTCTGGCAGCCGAAACTGCTGCTGATTACTCTCGGTGCCGAGGGAATGGTTCTGTTTCGCCGGGACGCCCCCCGGCCTTACCACATCCCCACCGAAGCCCGCCAGGTCTTTGATGTATCCGGAGCAGGCGATACCGTGATGGCGACCATGACCATGGCGTTGCTGGCCGGTGCCTGCCCGGAGGAGGCCGCCAGAATCGCCAATGCCGCCGCCGGCGTGGTGGTGGGTTATGTCGGCACTGCCGCGATTGACGCGCAGACCCTGCGGGGGCGACTCTGCGGGCAGTCATAACGGAGACTTTTTCCTTCCAGCTTACAGCAACAGGAGCTAACAATATGCACAAACGCACCGTCGCGGTAATTCCCGCGCGTTATGGCAGCACCCGTTTTCCCGGCAAGCCGCTGGCGCTGATCAATGGCCAGCCGATGATTCAGCACACCTACCATTCCACCTTGGCCTGCCCGGAGATTGCTGAGGTCGTGGTCGCCACCGATGACGAGCGCATCATGACGGCAGTGGCTGCTTTCGGCGGCAAGGCAGTAATGACTTCTCCCGACCATAAAACCGGCACGGACCGTATTGCCGAGGCCGTCGAACAGCTGGACTGTGATCTGGTTGTCAATGTCCAGGGCGATGAACCGCTGATATCCGGTGCGGTTCTCTCTGAGCTGATCCGGAATATGCGCTCCACCAATGCAGACATGGGGACCGCCGCAGTGCCATTTGCCTTGAGCGGCCGGGAACCATCTGACAGCAATGCGGTCAAAGTGGTCATTGACCGCCGTGGCTATGCGCTGTATTTCAGCCGCTCACTGATCCCCCATCAGCGGGTCGGAGGACAGGCGGTCGAGCCGCTGCTGCACTGGGGCCTGTATGCCTACACGCGAGACTTCCTGCGCCAATTTGTCAGCTGGCCGCAAGGGCAGCTGGAGCGCTGTGAGATGCTTGAACAGCTGCGGGCTTTGGAAAACGGCGCTAAAATCTGGGTGCTGGTGACCAAGGAACACAGCCTGGGCGTGGATGTCCCCGAAGATATCGCCCTGGTGGAGAAAATCCTGCGGCAGCGCCGCTGATGGCCCTCCGTTCTTTCTTGAAATACCTCAAAACCGAGTGAAAAACTATGAGCCTTGCTGAATTTTCCATCACTGAGCGCACTGCGGTAGGCGGTGCCGGGCTGCCGCTGATCATTGCCGGCCCCTGTGTGGCTGAATCTCTGGAAATCTGCCGGACTATTGCCGGAAAAGCCCAGGCAGTCTGCCAGAAGCTGGGTTTCAGCTATGTCTTCAAGGCCTCTTTTGACAAAGCCAACCGCACCAGCATCAATTCTTTCCGGGGCGGCGGCATGGAAGAGGGGCTGGCGATTCTGGCCGCCATCAAAGAAGAATTCTCCTGCCCCGTATTGACGGATGTGCACGAGCCTGGTCAATGCGCCGCCGTTGCCGAAGTCGCGGATATCCTGCAGATTCCGGCTTTTCTGTGCCGCCAGACCGATCTGCTCCTGGCGGCCGGAAACAGCGGGCGGGCGGTAAACATCAAAAAAGGTCAGTTTCTGGCTCCTGAGGATATGGCTTCAGTAGTCCACAAGGTCGAATCTACCGGCAATCAGCGTATCCTGCTGACTGAACGGGGTAGCTGCTTCGGTTACCACAACCTGGTTGTGGACATGCGCTCGCTGGTAATCATGCGTAATCTCGGCTGTCCGGTGGTCTTTGATGCCACTCACTCGGTGCAGATTCCTGGCGGCCAGGGCACCTCCTCCGGCGGCCGGCGCGAATTCGTGTTCCCGCTGGTCCGTGCCGCTGCAGCCATCGGCATTGATGCGCTGTTCCTGGAGACCCACCCCGATCCTGACCACGCCCTATCTGACGGCCCCAATTCGGTCGATCTGGCCCAGCTGGAAACCATCTTAAGCTCATTGAAGGATATCGATGAAACAGTCAAGCGCAGCGCAAAAAATTAAAGTCGTAATTCTTGATATTGACGGTGTTCTGACCGACGGTGGCATTTCCTACGGCCAGGGTTCTGCGCACGAGAACAAGTCTTTTTACGTTAAAGACGGCCTGGGGATTGTGATGTTGCGTCGGTATGGTATCCGGGTCGGGGTGCTGACTGGGCGCAGCTGCCTGGCGAACCGCCAGCGCTGTACAGAACTGCAGATGGACTTCATCAAGGAAAACAGCAACCCCAAACTGCCGGCGTTCCTGGAACTGCTGGCTGAGTTGGAAGTCTCACCCGAAGAATGCCTGTACATCGGGGATGACTTAGTTGACTGGCCAGTAATGCGGCGAGTGGGGGTCAGTGTGGCTGTCGGCGATGCAGCACCGGAACTAAAACAACGTGCAACCCTTACCACCGTTGCTGCCGGCGGACGGGGTGCCGTCCGGGAAGCCGCTGAATGGCTCTTGAAACAACAGGGTAAATGGGAGCAGGTGCTCTCTTTCTATGAAATGAGTTAATTTGACTGCTCCAAGTACAGGACGCAGGCAAAAGCATCAAGCATGCGGACAGAAACTATGCCCAGCAAAATAAAAGCTGCACTGCGATTGCTTTTTTGCTTTCAAGCGATATTTTGTCTCAAAGCCAAAGCAGCAGAATTCGACCTCAGTGACAGCCTGATTTACCTGGACCATTTTACTGCCAACGGCATCTACCAGCCAGAGACCAGCCAGGAGCAAATCCTGCACTGGGCAATCAGCGGTGAACGGGCGGCTCTGCAGGGAGCGCAATGCAACCTCAGCGGCTTCGAACTTAGTGTGCACAACCAAAATGAGGGAACTTACACCCTGCAGTCAGCCCAATGCGAATTCTCCCGTGCCAACTTTGAATTCCGCAGCCCTGCCGCGGTTCTTCTGCAGGGCCGCGGCATCCGCATCTCCGGCATCGGCTATGATGTCTACGGCAAGGACCAGGACCTCATGCTGGTCATCCGCAGCACGGTGCAAATCAATTTTCAGCGCCAGCGTTTCGCAGAGGGGCAAAAAAGCGCAGCCCCATTCCGCCATAAAAACCGCCCTAAAACTCATCAAACAGCTAACAAACCATGACTTTCCCACACCTGTATTGGAAAATCCTGCTTTTGCTGGTGCTGGTGCTTCTGCCCCCGCCTGGACAAGCCGCAGACCTACCGACAGAAACGCCGGCGGCGGCAGAGACAGCAGAAACAAAAGACCAGTCACTGGATGACATCTCCATCACGGCCGAACGCATGGAGATGCAGCTGTCCGGACACACCATTGAACTGACGGGCAATATTCTGGTGCAGGACAAAACCATGAATTTGACGGCAGACAAAATGAAAGTATTTATGGATGAGGACAATAAATTGCAGCGCATTGACGCCGAAGGCAATGTCACCATCCGGAAATTAAGCGGTTCGGAAAGCGCTACCGGCGAACGTGGCTCCTATATCGCTAAAACTGAGCAGATTTTACTGGAAGGTAACTGTACTCTTTTTCAAGGTCGGAGCATTATGAACTGCGAACAGATCGTCTACGACCGCAAGAATCAGTCCATCGTCGCCAAAGGTAAAATCTCTCTGAATATCCGGGATTTGAAAAACCGGCCCGGCCTGCCCTCGGTATTGGGCAACAACGAGGGCACCCCGCCGGAGAAGACGCCCGGTGACTCCGGAGCAACGCAGAACGCCCCTCAGAATAACTCTTCCGCCACCCCTTCCGTCCAGGAGAAAAAATAAGCGCATGTCCGAGCGAGATGAATTTCTGCTGCAGGCTGATAACCTGGTGAAGATCTATAACCGCCGTTGTGTGGTGAACAAGGTCTCGCTGTGCGTGCGCCCTGGCGAAGTGGTTGGGCTGCTGGGCCCGAACGGCGCTGGCAAGACTACCACTTTCTACATGATTGTGGGGATGATCCGTCCGGATGCCGGCAGTATCAGCTTCCGGGGCGAAGATGTCTCGCGCCAGGCGATGTACATGCGAGCCAGGCAGGGAATGGGGTACTTGGCCCAGGAGCCCTCGATTTTCCGCAAACTCACTGTCGAGGAAAACATCCTGGCAGTGCTGGAAACTTTATCCCTTACTCCGGTTCAAAGGAAAGAACGTCTCGCAGACCTGCTGAATGAACTGCAGCTGACCCACCTGGCCAAGCGGAAAGCCTTGACCCTCTCCGGTGGCGAACGGCGCAGGCTGGAAATCACCCGCACCCTGGCGACTGCTCCGAGCTTTATCCTGCTTGATGAGCCTTTCAGCGGGGTAGACCCCATAAACGTCTACGAAGTGCAGAAGAACATCGCCTCGCTGCGGGACCGCGGGCTTGGCGTACTGATTACCGATCACAATGTGCGCGAAACCCTGGCCATTGTCGATCGTGCCTACTTGATTTGCGCAGGCGAGATCCTTTTCTCCGGCAAGGCTGATGATCTGCGCAATGACGAAAAGGCCCGTGAGGTTTATCTCGGGCCTAGTTTTCAGGATTGAAATGCGCCTTGGCAACTGGTATCTGGAAAGGAGGAAAACGACCCTTACAGTGTATCCTCGCTAATCATTCACCGCTGTTCCACCGGCCGTCTGCGACCGGGCAGCACTAAACAGGAGAATGCCGAATGGAAATGCTATTGAGTGCCAAACAATATGAAATTGATGCTGAACTTCGGGAATTGGCTGATGCCGCTGCCGCTAAATTAGCAGAAAGATACAACAAGCTCACTTCCCTGCGCCTGGTCTTGAGCAAAGAGCGCAACTGGCATGTTGCCGATGCGGTTCTGAACGGCAAGAACATTTCTCTGATTGCCAAAGCCCGTTCTACTGATATGCGGGTATCCGTCAATAATGTGGCCGAGAAACTGGACAAACAGCTGATGCGCTATTTCCAGCGCATCAAGTCTCTGGCCACCAAACCCGACCCCAAGACCAAGGACAAAATCTGGACCTCGGAAGACCTCCGGGAAGAAGCCGATGACGACGATCTCAG
The DNA here is from genome assembly GCA_012800565.1 of Lentisphaerota bacterium. Classification (GTDB taxonomy): domain Bacteria; phylum Verrucomicrobiota; class Lentisphaeria; order Oligosphaerales; family Oligosphaeraceae; genus JAAZIZ01. The sequence goes on along the minus strand of JAAZIZ010000343.1, from coordinate 3,702 downwards.
AGACGGAACTGGAGCCTGAGGAGCGTATTGATGCTCTCAGAGATAAAAATTAGGTCTGAGCGGGGCAGTACCATTGCACCGGGAACCCGCTGTCGGGGCTGCCTCCAGACTCATGAGACCGCCTGAGTTCAGGCGGCCCGGAAAAATCTCCCCGGGCCGCCTTTTTCATTCCCTTAACGGTAGTTTAACGGCAGTGCCGACTGTGAGAACAAGAATCAGCTTATGGATATCACTGTAGTAAAATGCAGTTCCGGGCAGCCCGCCAACCGGCCTCCCTGGGATGTTTATTTTCTCAAACTGGCGATGCTGGCCTCGGAGCGTGCGACCTGTCCCCGGATGCACTGCGGCTGTGTGCTGGTCCATGACCGCCATGTAGTCTCCACCGGCTACAATGGCTCGCTGCCGGGCAGTCCGCACTGCTATACCGACGGCTGCCTGGTGGTCGATGGGCACTGTGTGCGCACCAACCACGCGGAGATCAACGCCATCTGCCAAGCCGCCCGGCATGGTCTGTCTTTGCTGGGTGCCACAGCCTACATCACTAATATGCCCTGCACCAGCTGCGCCAAGGCCCTAATCGCCGCCGGCATCATCCGGGTAGTAGTCTTCTCCGATTACCACAACACCCTGGCCGAACACTTTTTCACAGAAGCCAAAGTGGAGTTGTGTCGCCTGCCCATGCCGGAGCGCACTATCCATTACGAGCTGGAAAAATACAGCTCCGCCCGCCCTTTCGCAGAACCACACTGCGACTGCGAAAATTAGCGGCAGTATGGCCTACGGCCACAAGGGTAGTGGAGCTTGCTTCCGGCTCCATCATCAACTTTACCCCCAAAAAACGAGACACTATATAGGTGATGCCCGTCACGACAGCATTTTTCCAAAGTAACGGGCCATTCGTCCTGATATGCACCTATCCCTGTTCATCAATCTCACTGAAACAGACGCCGACCCGTCCGGGGAGCTGCAGGCCATTGCCGAGGCACCCGTGGACAGCGTATATGCGGCAGTCCGTCAGCCGGTGACTCTGTCCGGGAACCGGATGTCAGTTCACCTTGAGACATCAGCCACTCATAAGGATTATCCGCTTCTTGCCGCGAAATGGTCGTCTGAGCTACCTGAGGATGCCGTGATCATTGAACTGTCTGCAGGAGAGAGGTTACTGACCGGGGGGCTGGAAGCATTGCGTGCCTTGACTCAGCCCACAGCCTCCGTTGTCATAGGTGGTTACCGCATACACTCTCCAGAACGGCACCCTCTTGACGTGCACCCGTATCCGGCAGCGCCAGTTAGTCCCTGGGGCAAGGAGTTATTTGCCCTTCAATGCAGCCAAAGAATGCTGCCCCTTCCTCTTTCGTGCCTCGCTATCCCTAGATGCGTCTACAGACAGATGCTCGCGTTGCGTACAATGTTTCATAGCCGAGGCAGCTGCTATTTGTCATATCTGTCATGTCCAGACTTGCCAGTGGTGCGTGTCGATGCGCCCATGGTTAAAGTATCAGATATTCCGGCAATTTCACGAGATGATTGCCTGTTCGCCACGTTGTTTGCCTGGCACTCCTGCCGAATCCAGTGGCTGAGGAGGATGCAGAACTCGTATTTCTTCGACTCTTTCCTCAAACGCCCCTTCGGCACAATCGTCGCACTCACTGGGGCGGCTTTTCGCATTCAGCGCCCATGGTGCCTTGTGCCATTGGCCTTCATCCTTACAGGTTTCGCCTGGCGAAAACTTTCCCGCAAAATCAGACGGATGCTGAAGTCAGTCTGTCAAAAGTCATAATGTTGAAAATCACCATCATAGGGAGATTCCTGTCGCAACAGGAGAAATGGACCGGCTCGGATTCCGGCGGGACAGATTTTGGCAATCATCTTCTGTATCCACGCCAGGCCCTTGTTGACTTTCTGAATGCGCAGGGGTGCCGCCTCTACTCACGCGCCGAACTCGCGCCAGAATGTGCCGACGCACTGATTGTCGATGACCTGGACCACGACCTGTGGCGCTATGTACAGACGCTGCCAGTGGAACTGCCTAAACTCCTTATCTGCTGTGAATCGCCCTCGTATGCGTTGGAATCCCATGACCCGCAGGTGCTGTCCGACCCGACGTGGAGCCAGATTATGACGTGGAACCGCACGATCTCGGGCCCGAATGTCACGCACTATGACATAGCGGTCACCGGCACGCAGTTAGACGTCTGGACTCCGGACGACTTTTCGCCTCGGAAGCCCAAAGGAGTTATCGTCATCTCATGCCGTCTGTATGAAGAATTCCGGGGGCTCGTCTTCCCCCGAACTGCATTCTGTACGGCATTGGCTGACGCGGGTCACATCGATGTCTATGGCAAAGGATGGCCGGTGCAGCCCGGCAAAGGCCTAATGGGGCCGTCAGCCAACAAACTCCAGACAATCAGTCAATATCGCTTCGCCCTCGCTATTGAGAATTCCATTGACGACGGCTATGTCACTGAAAAGCTCCCGGACTGCATTTTGGCGCTAACGCCGACTATCTACCTCGGAGACTTTACTACTGCGCAGAGGCGCTATCCTAACACTTTCGTTCAGTTGCGGGGTCTGACAGTCGACTCTTTCCTTGACGCCAAGTTCAGGCTTGACGATGAGTATCCTGCACTCCAGGCCGCCGTGCAGGCCGCACGCAACCGGTCGTCAACCTGGTGCGACTCAGTTCATCAGACGTTTCGTGACACGTTCCTGAAACTCCCGATGCGCGAGGGAAGACATCCATGAAGCTCTCCGTCATCATTCCGATTTACCGTGGAGGTGCCGAATGGGTTGACTGCTGGCAGGCCATTGTGGCTAACAGCCATCTCTTCGAGAAGATTTTCCTCTCGTTCAACTATTCCGATATGCAGACGGACGACCTACGCATCATTGGAGACGTCCAGCCAGCCAATGTCCATGTTCTCGTGCATCAAACGAAGATGACAGCCACTGAGCACAGCCGCAAAATATACCGCTGGGTGCTCTCGCAGCTTCCGGAGGGGTTCATCCTCTTCCTTTGTCATGACGACATCATTGAGCCCGACGCCCTGGCTGAAATCCTGGTACGGGAATTGAAGACCGACGAGGCCATCTTTGGTCCTTTCCGCTTCACCACCCCCGACAACTCCAGGCGAACGGTCATCGCCTGCGAATTCACAGATTCCCTGACGGGCGACCACCGCGTTTTCGCCAACAGGTTGCTCGAGAAAACCGCTGTTGCATTCACAGCATCGGGACTGATTATCCATTCAACCGTCTTCGCCAGGCTCGTCACCACGCACGAAAGAATGCAATACGGCTGTAACGCCGAGATATTTTGGCTCTGCAATCCTCTCATTCGGAAAATCTGGCAGGGACGTCGTCCACTGGTCGTCATCAATGTCCGGGCCGAATCGGAGGGCGCGATTCTGGCGCGCCACCGAGGCCTCTTTGGCGCCGCCGCGCACTCCGATGCGTTGTTAACGCTGACGCTGGCTTTTGCCGGCTATCGCGACGCACCGTGGATTCGCCTCGGGCTGGCCCGGCAAATCGCAGCGAAGAGCATCCTCCATCCCTGGCGGTCACTACGGTATGGACCTGCTCACATGGTAGCACTCTATCGCGAAGGCTTTCTCACGTTCGCCGACTTGGTGACACTGCCGCTGTTCGGCCTGGCTGCAGTCGCACTTGCCGCCATCGTTCGCATCCGGAATTTCTTCAACC
>JAAZIZ010000342.1 GCA_012800565.1 Lentisphaerota bacterium | reverse complement strand
TTGTATGTGGTGCTGGTGGTCTATCCTTTCAAGAATCTTCCCCACATCTGCAACGACGTCTGTGATGACGAACTGCAGCGGGGGGTATTCTACATCCGCACCACCGATGCCCGCAGCCGGGCCGCCTATCGCTCCAGCGAACTGCACAGCATCATCCAGCGGGCCTTGCGCAACCAGCGCCAGCTGCTTGGACGTATGCTGCGCGGTATCCTGTACGAGGACCGCCAGGCCGCTGACCCTAACGCCGGAGAGCAATTCACCGACCTCCTGCAGAGCGCCGGCAACAATGCCCGATTATATCTGGGCAACAAGATTACCCGGGAGAAGCCGGTTTTCGAGGCCGCGGTGCATCTGCAGCAGCGGCGCAAGCTGCTGTCTCTGACCGACTGGCGCCGGCAGATGGACAGCCTGGAGCGTCCCAGTCTGCATAATTTCCCCTGGCCTCTGCCTAACCCGCAGGAGCAGGTCATTTATGCCAGCAATAACTCTCTGCGAGTACATCCCAAGGATGCTGCCGCCCCTCAGAAATACTTCCTGGAACTGTTTCCGGACGGTCTGTTCTACTGTGCGGTGCTGCTGCCGGAGCTGCCGGGGCCAGCCATTGCCGGCAAGCCCTTGGCGCAATTATGCGCCATCTTCCTGGCTATGGCCGGTGAGTTGTTCACCCAGGTTGGGCTGGGCAGTGAGCTGTTGACACTGTTCTTCAGCCTCAACAACACTCTGGAACTTCATCTGCTTCCTAATGGTCAAAATAATCAATTACAGTACCGTTGCCACATCCACGACATCAGGATTATTGGCAAAACCCGCACTGCCGGCGATTTGGAAGGCGGAGCTGCTGCCAGCACCGCAGCCCAGGTCTACCAGGAAATTTGCGAGCGCTTCAATTACAGCCAGAATGACGGTCAGGCCCGCGCGACCGCCAATGCACTGCTGAACTTTCTCTCGCCCTGACCCAGAACCAGGATACTTTTTTGCCGAGGTCTTATGGCTGCCAAACTTGCATCAGGAGATACTTTCTTCTGTCAACATTGCCAGGCCCGCTCCGTAGCCAAAATCAAACGCGAGTACACCGATTTCACCGTAACCCGCGAGTTCTTGGTCTGTGCTTTCTGCCAGCATGAAATCCCCGCTCAGGCTTCGGCTCCAGCGGGCAATGCTCCGGCCAAGGCGCCTGCTCCGCCGCGCAATGCCCTGGCTGAACTGCTGGGAGATGAGCCGGTCCCAGAGCAGGTGGATGCGGCGACGTTGCTGCAGGACAGTCAGGAACGGCGTTTCTGCAAGAATTGCGACTATAATTTCCTGACCCCGTTCAAGTGCCAATGCACCCTCCATCGCCGGGAGGTGGAGCCGATGCATGACTGCCCCGACTTTATCCCTAAAAAATCTCGTTCAGAAATATGAATTTGTCGCGTGTTTTATTTCTTCTTCTTCAGGTCCTGTGCCTCTTCTCCGTTTCCTGCAGCATGGACCTGTTCCGCGACAACTCCGACATAACTGCCGCGCCTCTCCCGCCGCTGCCGCCCGGCCGGCGCCCGGAATTCTGGGTGGAGTATTATCCTTATCCCTGCTGGCAGCAGCAGAACAGCATCAGCTATGCCCGTCCGGTGCCGGACTACAATGGCTGGACGGATATCCGCATGGAGAGAGACCTGGAGCGTTTGTCAGCCGCAGGATTTCAGGCTGTGCTGCTGTTTCTCACTCCTGAGCATCTCGCCAAGGCCACCACGCTTGAGCGTGTGCACCGTTTCTATGACTTGGCCGCCGCCCAGCTTGAGCCCCTGCGTGTAGGCATTGTCCTCTCTCCCATAGCGAATGAATTTACTCTTCAGCTCGACAATGTCATGACCTTTTTCCGCCAGCAGGGTTTCGCCGATAAAACCAATGCTCTGAAATTTGCCGGCACCTCGCTGCTGTTTTTTGATCAGAATGTCAAGCTGCTGGGGCAATACCAGGGTGCTCTGGGCTACATTCGCTTCGGGGACTACTGGCCCTCCAGAAGCGGTACAGCCGGCCAAGTGCAGCGGGGATTCACCTGGGTCATCGCCGCTGACAACGGCGGCAACGCCCACCTGCTGCCGAAATATCATGACCGCTGGATTGTCCCGCGCGGCCGGGGCGAGCAGTTCGCCGCCGCCTTGCGCCAGGCCATGCTCAGCCAGGCGGAGATTATCTGCGTCTCCAGCTGGAACAATTTCAACCGTGGCAGCTTTATTGAACCGAATTCGCTGGAATACGACCTCTTCTTCAATATCTTCCAGGCCAATGCCAGAATGCTGGCTGCCGCCAGCCGCGCTCCGGCAGAACCGTAACGATGTTCTGCCGGGAAGATTGGCAATCAGAGGCTATATTATTATCTTTACCTCTTGTGAGTCCTTAACAACCCTCAAGCCAAGGAGAAAACATGTCTTTACAATTGAAAAGCAATGCCGCTTATTCCCTGCTCGTCCCTACCAGCATGGGCGTGCGCCTGACTCCGGTTGACAGCCAGCCTTTCCATTGCAGCGATACTTTCAAGATGCAGGTCACCAGCGCGGAGACCAACGTCGCCAGTATCGTCTCCTATCTCGGCCTGCCGGTCAAAGTCCTGACCGCCTTTGTCAAAGACAGTCCCATTGCCCGGATGATCAAGGACAATCTGGCCAGCCGTCATTTCACCTACGAAGGGCCGGAAATTGAACAGGGCGGCCCGTGGGGCTACCGGCATCAGTTCAATCTGGCTGACAGCGGCTACGGCGCCCGCGGCCCGCGGGTGCAGAATGACCGCGCCGGAGAAGTAGGACGCCTCCTGGATGTCAAGTACTTCGATCTGGAGCGGATTTTCAACCGCGAGGGGGCGCAGATTGTCCATATCTCAGGACTGATTGGTGCTCTGTCCCCGCAGACCAGCAAATTCTGCCTTGAGCTCGCCCGTGCCGCCAAGAAATACGGCAGCAAAATCTCCTTCGATTTGAATCATCGGGCCTCGTTCTGGGAAGGCCGGGAACAGGAACTCGGGGAGATTTTTGCCGAGATTGCCAGCCTCTCCGATGTTCTGATTGGCAATGAGGAAGATTTCCAGCTCTGTCTGAATATCAAGGGCCCCGAGGCCGGCGGCAAGAGCATCAGCGACAAGATAGACAACTTCAAGGAGATGGTCGAGCGCGTAAAAGCCGCCTATCCCAACACCACTGCTTTCGCCAATACCCTGCGCCAGGTCGTCAGCGCCAATACTCATCTCTGGGGTGCGATCTCCAATGTCAATGGCCAGTGGCAGCTGGTCGAGCCGCGCGAAATCGGCGTGCTGGACCGCATCGGCGGCGGCGATGGCTTTGTGGGCGGCTATCTGTACTCAATCCTGCGTGGTTGGGAGCCGGAGAAATGGGTCCAGTTCGCCTGGGCTACCGGCGCCTTGGCCACCACCCACCTGACCGACTATGCCCAGCCGGCTGACGAAGAGCAGGTCTGGAGCATCTGGAAAGGGAATGCCCGCGTTAAACGCTGATCTGTCCCCCCCATCCAACGGCCGTCGGCCAGAATCCTGGCGACGGCCGGAAAGAAAGCCAGGACTTAACCCCGCCCCGCCATTGCCTGACGGGGCGGGATCATTTTATCCCGCCCCCTTGGCGCTCTTGGCGTTCTTGGCGGTTCAATAAAACGGAACTAACCGCCAAGAACGCCAAGATGGCCGCCCTGAAATTTGTTTTTGAGAACTCCGAAATGGCAAAACAACTCAGCAACGACTTGACCTGGTCAGTCTCCCGCGCCCAGCTCTTCCAGAACTGCCAGCGTGCCTATTACTTCAACTATTATGGCTCCTGGGGTGGCTGGGACAGTGCAGCCCCTGAGCGTACCCGGCAACTGTACATTCTGAAGAATATAAAGCCGATGGTGATGTGGGCTGGCAGCATCGTCCACGATTTGATTAAACAGGCGCTGGAGCAGTACTCAATGACCCGCGTCCTGCCCTCGATCTCAGACCTGCAGAACCAGGCTCGCCGGCAGTTGCGTCAGGGCTGGACGGAATCAGTCAGCCAGGCTTGGCGCACCGCCCCGAAGAAGACCAACCTGCATGAGCTCTATTACGGCAACGGCAAAACCCTGCCGCGGGAGGACACCGATCGGATCAAGGCCAGAGTCTATGACTCTCTCGAAGCGTTTGTCAACTCCGCGACCCTGAAAGCGATTCTCACGGTTCCGTTTGTACAATGGAAGCCCATTGATATCCTGGACAGTTTTCAGGTGGAGGAGTATAAGGTCTGGTGTGCAGTGGATTTCGCCTACACTGACCGCGAGGGCATGCTGCATATCGTGGACTGGAAGACCGGCGGGGAAAACCCGGTCACCTTGCGGCAGCAGCTGGCCTGCTATGCGCTTTATGCCATGGATAAATGGAAATGCCCAGTCGAACAGCTGGCTCTGCACGGAGTTTTTCTCAATGATGGCGGGCGCAGAAGCGATTACCCGGTCGATGCCGCGCTGCTGATTTCCGTCAAAGACCAGATTTTGCTCAGCGTCCAGGCTATGCGCCGGAAGCTCAGAGACCCGGAGCAAAACTTGGCCGAAGAGGAAGATTTCCCTCTGACCGAGAACCTCAATGCCTGCGAGAGTTGCGTCTTCTGCGAAGCCTGCCCGAGATTCACCCAAGCCGGCGTATAGTGTCCCCGGCATATACACAACAGCCGCAGCACCGGCGCGGCTGCGCCAATCCTGCGGCTGTTCACGGAGACGGCAATAAGCCGATATCAAGTCGCCCGATAATTCGGAGCGTCTTTCTGGACGATGACATCGTGCGGATGCGCTTCCCGCAATCCGGACGAGCTGACCCGGACAAAGTGGGCATTCTCCTGCAGCTGGGCGATGTTGCGCGCTCCACAGTATCCTAACGAGAAGCGCAATCCACCGATATATTGATTGAGCACATCGGCAACCATGCCGCGGTACGGGATCATCCCTTCAATACCCTGGGGGACCAGATTTTCCTCGGCAGTCTCGGCAGAGACGCCATAGCGTTCGCGGCTGCCCTTGCCATGGCGCATGGCATCAATGCTGCCCATGCCGCGGTAAATCACATAAGTGCGGCCCTGATGCAGGATGCGTTCCCCGGGGCATTCTTCGGTCCCGGCCAAAGCCGACCCCATCATCACACAGCTGGCTCCCACCGCAATCGCCTTGGCCACATCACCGGAATGCGCGATGCCGCCATCCGCAATGATGGGGATGCTGTCTTTCACCGCTTTCCAGGCGTTGTAGACTGCGGTCAGCTGAGGGATGCCCACTCCGGCGACCACTCGGGTAGTGCAGATGGAGCCGGGGCCGATACCGACCTTGATGGCATCCGCGCCGGCCATAAGCAGCGCTTTGGCGCCTTCTTCAGTGCAGACATTCCCGGCCACCACATCGACTTGAGGATGACGGCGCTTGATTTCCCGCAGCGTCTCAATCACCCCTTTGGAATGGCCATGGGCAGTATCAAGGATCAGCGCATCCACGTCGACCGCCACCAGCGCCGCGATGCGTTCGTAATCATACGGTCCTACTGCGGCGGCCACGCGCAGGCGATGCTGCGGGTCACGGTTGAAATTGGGGTTGATGTTCTTGGTCAGTGAGCGCACATCCTGGAAGCTGTACAACCCGCATAATTTGCCCTGCTTGTCCACCAGAGGCAGTTTTCCGACCCGGTTCCGCTGCATGATATCCAGCGCTTCCAGGATGCTGGTATCGGGAGCACCGACAACCAGATTGGTGGACATAGCCTGGGAAACCGGAATATCCAGCGAGGTCAGGAATTTGATGTCCCGGCCGGTGAGCAGTCCCACCAGGCGGTCATTGTCATCAAGAATCGGGAAGCCGCTGAAAGTATAGTTGTTGCGAAGCTTGGCAGTAATTACGTCCTGGACCAGCATATCCTGGCGGAAGACCACGGGATTTTTGATAATGCCATTCAGGAACTGCTTCACGCTGGCAGTCTGTTCGGCCTGCTGCTCCGGAGTGAAATTCTTATGGATGACCCCGATTCCGCCCAGCTTGGCCATGGCGATCGCCATAGCGCTCTCGGTCACGGTATCCATGGCGGCGCTGACAAAGGGAGCATTCAGGTTGATATTTCGGGAGAATGAGGTCTTGATCTCGGTGTCAGCAGGCAGGAAATCCGCATAGCAGGTGGCCAGGGACACATCATTGAAAGTCAGCGCCTCCCAGCAATAATTATCCATGAACTTGCATATAAAGTCGTTAACCACTGTTATTCTCCTCCATAAATTGGTTGGAAACTGGTTCACGCGGCACTAGCCGTTCTTTGAACTGATTCCAAGTTAAAATAATATCTCAAACGCGATTATGCAAGTGAGACTGCGGAAAAACAGGGTTCCAGGCGGCATTGGAGTGCTGCATTGGCCAAGCGCGATATCGGTTGAGAGTAATCGGTCACTCATTGATAGCAGGCATTTCCTGTTGCCTTGCAATGGAACCCATCTTGCGTGTTTACTATGTGGCACGCTTCCAGCGTGCAATTTCGGTGGGGGGCTTACCCAGGGCGGCGCGTCCCTGCGGGCCGCTTGCCCTGGGCTGGTATGTTTTGCGCTTTCAGCGCTTTTGC
>JAAZIZ010000341.1 GCA_012800565.1 Lentisphaerota bacterium | reverse complement strand
GTCCTGGGTTTTGCTCTGGGGCAGAGCTGGTACCGTAGCATCCTGCCCAATGCCTTGAGCCTTGAGCATCTGCAGGCCGCTCTGAGTCATAACCTGACCATTCCCAGCATTATCAACAGTATGCGCTACGCCTCGCTGGCATTGCTGCTGGCCTGCCTGCTGGGAATCTTCATCGCCCAGGTGGTCGTGCGGGGGCGGGGGCACTGGCGTTTCCTGCTGGATTGTGCTGCGATGCTGCCGCTGGCAGTGCCGGGGCTGGTCCTGGCCTTCGGATATCTGGCGCTGTCCCAGAAAGGGCGCTTGTTCCATTGCTTTGATCCGATTCAGAACCCCACGGTTCTGCTGGTGATTGCCTATGCCGTGCGGCGCCTGCCTTATGTGGTGCGTTCCGCGGCGGCCGGACTGCAGCAGACTTCGGTCAGCTTCACTGAAGCGGCAGCCAGTTTGGGGGCATCGCCACTGACTTCATTCCGGCGCATTACCATGCCGTTGATAGCCGCCAATCTGCTGGCCGGCGGTATTCTGGCTTTCAGTTTTTCTCTCCTGGAAGTCTCAGATTCACTGATTTTGGCTCATAAGGCGGCCTATTTCCCGATCACCAAGGCGATTTATGAATTATCCTCGCTGCTGGGGCAGGGCCCGGCCCTGGCCTCCGCCCTGGGATTGTGGACGATGCTTTTCCTGGGACTCTCAATGTTAAGCGTAGCTTTCCTGCTGGGAAAGAGCCTGGGGGCTATTTTCCGGGCCTGAAGAGAAATCGGTGCCAGGCAGTTGCAATCTTTCTCTCCGGCGCTTATAGTATGAGTGCAATTGGCCGGCAATGCTGCCGAGGATGAGGCAGGTGCCGGAAAGCGCAAGATTATCACCCTAAAAAGGAAGTGAAAAATGAAAAAAATCCTGTGTGTATGTGTTGCTGTTGCTTTGGCAGCTGTGTTCAGCAGTTGTGCCGGTTACGGGTATGGGAATGGCTTTGCCTATGCAGGCCCGGGTTTGATTCTGACCGATGCCTATTATGGCGGCTACATCCAACCCAAGGCAGAGAGCCTCAAAGACGTGGAAGTGCTGGGGCCGGTCAAAGGCGTAAGCAAATCCAGCTCGATCCTGGGCTGGGTCAGCACCGGTGACAGCAGCATCCTGGCGGCTAAGGCCGATGCACTGCGGAATTACCCGAATGCGGATGATATTATCAATATTGAGGTCGACAGCAAGGTCCACTCTATTCTGGGAGTGATCTCGGATGTTGAACTGCATCTGCGCGGTATCGCCATCAAGTACAAGAAGTAAGCCTGGCTGAGCGCCGACAGCCTCTCAGTTGACCGACAAGGTCACCGGGAGGCTTTTTCTTCTTGCCGCCGGCTCGCGGGCAGGGAAATGCCACTTTTCACCCCAGACCAATGGAGCTATAGCACGCCGATGCAAACAACCATAACTGAACAATCCCGCGAGCTGCCAATCAGTGGTGACTACGATGTGGTAGTCGCCGGCGGCGGCATCGCCGGCGTGGCTGCGGCTCTGGCGGCGGCCCGGGCCGGTGCTTCGGTCTGCCTGTTGGAAAAAGCCTGCGCCCTGGGCGGCCTGGCGACCATCGGCAATATCATCGTCTATCTGCCTCTCTGCGATGGTCTGGGGCATCAGGTCAGCGGCGGCATTTGCGAGGAGCTCCTGAAACTGTCAGTCTCAGACATCACTGAGCCGCTGCCGAATCTGCATATCAAGCCCATTCCTGAGGCCTGGCAGAAAGGCGGTAACCTGGAAGAACGCCGGAATGTCCGCTACCGGGCCAATTACAACCCCATCACTTTCAGCTATAAACTCGAACGGCTGCTCCTGAAAAACAAGGTTAAAATCTTTTTCGACAGCCGTTTCTGCACTGTCATCAAGGAGCAGAACCGCATTGTTGCAGTGGTAATTGAGAATCAGGATGGCCGCACTGCCCTGCGCTGCCAGGCGGTGGTGGATGCCAGCGGCTCCGCCGATGTCTGCTACCAGGCCGGGGAGAAGACCGTCTCTCTCAGCAGCAATGTTCTGTGCGGCTGGTTCTATTATGTTGAAAACGGTGAGGTCCGCTTGTGTACAATGACCAAGTCGCTGGACATGAATGGCCGCCGCAATCCGGCCGCCGGGCGCAACTACCGGGGGGACCGCAGCAGCGAAGTCAACGATTTCCTGCTTAATTCCCGGAAGATGATGATGGATACCATGGCGCAGCGCAGCCAGGAGAATAATTCGCAGATATATCCTATCCTGGCACCGCAGATGCCATCTTTCCGGATGATCCGCCGGCTGGCCGGGCGTCATACCCTGCGCGAAAGCGATGACCGCCGCTGGTTCGAAGATACCCTGGGGATGACCGGCGACTGGCGGCTATCCGGGCCGGTCTACTGTCTGCCCCTGAGCATCCTGGCGGGAGTGCGTAACCACAACCTGATTACGGCTGGTCGTTGCATATCTTCCGCCGGTCGGGCCTGGGATGTGACCCGGGTGATCCCTACTTGCGCCGTCAGCGGCGAAGCCGCCGGAGCTGCGGCCGCCTTTCTGGCGCTGGACAAACTGCCCTCTTTCCAGGATTTGGACTGCCGGAGTCTGCAGACATACCTGCGCCGCCGCCGCGTGATCATCGACCGCAAACGCCTGCAGAATATCTGATTCCAGGTAAGGTTTGCAAGTGCACACAGAGGTAAAGAGCATGTCAAAAACTAAGTCTTGCATCCTGAAACGTCTGATCGACTGTGATGCGTGGCTGTCTTCGCCGGAAAAGGATATCGCCGATTGCCAGGATACGATGGCAGGGCTGAAAATCTCTGCCCGGGTGGTGCGCAACCGGGCCAGCCTGCTTACCGCGCCGGAATATCACAACCAGCAGCTGCTGCAGGCCATCGCCGGAGAAAAAAATCTGCTTCCGGCACTCTTTCTCACCCCCGATGGCGTGGCTCCGGAGTACGACCTCCCGGGGTACCTGCAGAAACGCATCGCTGCGGGCTTGCGCATTGCCTGGACTGCGCCGGTTCTTCAGCCGTATCAGCTGGAGTACCCGTTTCGCGCCTGGTGCGGCGAAGCAATGTTCACCGCCCTTAGCAAGCACCGCCTGCCCTTGCTGCTGGAATGGCCGGACATCAGTTTCACGGCTCTGCATGAGGTACTCAGCGCATTCCCGGAACTGCGGGTGATCCTGACCGGATTGAATCGTCTCGGACGCCAGCATACGCTGGAGGTGCTCCTGCAGAAGCATCCCGGACTGCATCTCTGCTTCTCACCCCGATTTTCCATCCACGGCGGCTACGCCAGCCTCTGCCGGCGCTACGGCTCCGAGCGTTTTGTCTGGGGCAGCGGTTATCCTGAGGCGGAGGGCGGAGCGGCCCTGACCGGGTTGCTTTATGCCGGACTGGAGACCACCGATTTACAACAGGTCGCTTATCTGAATATTGAGCGTCTGATGCAGGAGGTACGCCCATGAAATACGATCCTCTGCAAGAAGCGGTATTTGCCGGGCAGCCCTTGCCGGATTGTCCTATTGTCGATGCACATGCGCATTTTGGTCCGGCCACGCCGCTCCCGCTTTATGATGCCAGTGACGAGGGCTTGCTGGCCAGCATGGACCGGATGGGCGTTGCTGCCCTGTACGGCAGTCCTTTCCAGGTTCTCTGCCAGCCGTATGCTGCCGCCGCCAATGGCTATACCCTGGAGCTGGTCCGCCGCTATCCCGGCCGGATTTTCGGCTATATGATGGTCAATCCGGCTGAGCCTGCTGCCATCCTGCCGGAATTGCAGCGTTGCTACGATGCCGGTCTGCGGGCCATCAAGATTCACACTTATGAATCTCTGCCCTATTCCCATACCAACTACGAACAGGTCTTCGCCTTTGCCGCCGAATACGGTTTGCCTATCCTGGCCCATGCCGCCGGGGAGGAGCTGTATCAGCTTGAGAGCGCCCTGCTGCGCTTCCCGCAAATCTGCTTCATCCTCGCTCATGCCGGTTGTCTGGAACATACCACTTATGCCGAATGCGCCCGGCATTTCCCCAATGTCTGCCTGGAAACCTGCGTCTCGCAATGCCCGCGCGGGCTGATCGAATTCTTCGTCAACCGCGGTCTGGCTGACCGGATTCTCTGGGGTACAGACATGCCGCTGATCTGCGCGGCGCATCAGCTGGGAAGGGTGGTCTTTGCCGACATCTCCCTGGAGGACAAATACCGGATTCTCTACCGGAATGCCCGTCGGGTACTGCCGTTCCCAACGCCCGCCGGCCGCTGATTGCGCCGGTCAGGCGAGGCTTTGTGGACGGTGTCTGCAGTAATGTAGTCCGGTTCTATGTCAGGCAAAGGCTTGCAGGGCTTATCACCAAGCTTCACCCATTATTGTATATCCGGACATTTTGCCTTAAAAAGAAAGCCCCCTTGAAATAGTTAGTTTCAAGGGGGTTAATTGGCGGCCCGGGCGGGGCTCGAACCCACGACCTACGGCTTAGAAGGCAGTTGCTCTATCCTGCTGAGCTACCGGGCCGGTATTGATTACGTACGGTAACTCATATACTATGAACGCTTAAGGGTATTTTACAAGGCCGGCCGGC
>JAAZIZ010000023.1 GCA_012800565.1 Lentisphaerota bacterium | reverse complement strand
CACAAACATAATGCTACATAAAATAGCACAGTTTCCACAGAATGCAAGTCGAAACAAGAAAATATTAGTTGCTACAATTTCAAGGAGAGCCAATGCTCAAAAATCAACCGATTTTGGGGAAGTTGGGATAAACTCTCCCCCACCAATAAAAAAGAGGCTCCCATGCGAAAAATCACGGTGACAATCCTGGCCCTGCAGTTATCGGTTGCCGCCGCCGGCGCCAATGCGCTGGCCAATGCCGGCTTCGAGCAAAACAGCGAGCATTGGCAAAGTTGGAACAACGGGCTGCAGATTGATACCACGACCGCCCACAGCGGCAACGCTGCCCTGCGGCTCGATTTCAGCCGGCCGGAATCCGCCCGGGGCTTCGGCGCGCATCAGACAATCGAACTCAATCAGACGGCTGCTGCACCGATTACAATCGGCATCTGGGGTAAAGCCAGCGCAGTCACCCGCAACAGCGATAAACGCGGCCGTGATGGCAGCTGGTGCCGGCTGTCGGTCTCTGCCAAAGACCAGAACGGCAAACAAGTCTTCAATTGGGATTCCCGCCGGCAGGAGATGCATTTCTATTTCGAGGGCGATTTCGATTGGACCTACCAGGAAAGAACCCTGGTCTTCAGCGAGCCCATCAAAAGCCTGACCGTATTCTTGCAGGGACGTGACTGCAGCGGTCAGGTCTGGTTCGATGACCTGCTGGTGCTTAATCACAACCAGGAACAGCCCGCGGCAAAAACCGCATATTCGCCCTGCGAATTGGAAGAAATCGGGGGCCAGGTACGGTTGGAGAACCAGTTCCTGAAACTTCTGCTTGATCCGGCCAAAGGCGGACGGATTTATTCCATCATCGACAAGCAGACCGGCAAGGAATTCACCACCACCCGGGCGAACGGCGGCCTGGCCAAGGATGTCATCAAGGAAATCGGCTTTTCAGACCTGTTTGCGCAGTTCTATCTGGTCGAGAAAAAACACGCCTCACCCGAAGAAGTCAGCGTCACCCTCCGTGGTCACCACAGCAAACAGGAATTCCTGACTATCCTCAAGACTTATACCTTGCGCCAGGACAGCAGCGAGCTGCTCATCGACTACGAACTGGCCAACGCTCCCGAAGCGATGACACCCCGCCATTTTACCCTCCGGAACCATAATGAACTTAAGGTGCCGGGCGAAAAAACACGCTATTTGTTCCCGACCTCGCAGGGTACCAGCGAACTGATGGAAGGGGGAGGAATGGAGGCCTGGCAGAATGATATCGTCCAGGGATGGGCGGCACTGCTCGGCGCGGAGAGCGGCAATGGGCTGCTCTGCCAGATTGATTTCCCGGCCCTGGAATGCTTCTACAACTGGTTCGGAGAGGAGACCAACCTTGAATGGTTCTACAAAACCGTCCGAGTAGAAGCCGGTGAATCCTGGAAAACCCGTATCGCGATAATGCCCTTGCATCAGGCCGGGAGCATTGCCGCCGCCAAAGCCGGCCTGGCAGTCGAATTCACCGGCCTGGAGCAGCCTCCGCCCCCGGGGCAGGCACTGGATTTCGGCCTGAAAATCCATGCTGCCCGGGAGACTGCTGTAGAGCTGATGCTCAAAGCCACCGCCCTGCCCTCGGGCGAGACTGTGTTGCTGCAGCGCGGTTCAGCTGTAGTCGGCCCCGGCCTCAGCAGCCTGCAGAAATGCTCATGGCAGCACCCTTTCAGCGGCACCACCCTGCTGACCTGCGCTCTCTATGACCAGAATCACCAGCTGCTGCTGGAAGCCCGGACGCTGCTCACCAGCGGCGAAAAAACTGCGGAGTATGTGTTTCCCCCGGAAGCGGAGAAAATTCCGACTGTCGGCAATCTCCCCAAAGCGGTCTTTATGAGCAAAACTGTCAGCACACCGCACCTACCCTGGGCCCGGCCTTTGCCCGGCAAACCGCTGCAGGTGCTGGGGCTGATCAATTCTTTCAGCGCCAGGGAACTGGCGGAATTGCAGCAACGCCTCGATATCGAATACACCCCGGTGGTCTTCTGCCAGGGCTTTGCTCTGCCCGACTACTTTATGCAATACAGCAAAGACGACAGCAATGTCTGGCTGCAGGAAAGCCTGCAGAAAGAATATGACCTGATCCTGATCGGCGGCATCGCCTGGAACCATATCAATGCCGCGAACCAGAAGAGCATCGTGGCCAAAATTGAGGCCGGCTGCAGTCTGGTATATGTCTATCCTGTGGGAATCAATGACGTCCTGGCCGCAATTCTGCCAGTGCAGGAACCGGTCGAAAACAAAAATGCCAGCAGCGGCGCCTGGACCAGGCACGGCCGCCATTTCATTACCGACGGCATCCCCTTCGAGGCGCTGCCGCCAGCTTTCTGCTTCCGCTATACAGCCGAGGAACCGCTGCTGAGCTGCGACGGACATGCCCTGGCCGCTGTGCGGCAACTGCCACACAGCCGGGTGGTTGCGCTGACCCACCCGGTCGGTTTCCCCGGCTCCCAGACCGGCAGACCATGGTGGGCCGGCGGCGGGCTGACCCCCACCGCCACCGCTTATGAAAAAACCGACTCAAGCCTTGCATACCCGTATCACGAATACTTCTATGCACTGCTGGCCAGAGCCATCCTCTGGGCCGCAGTGCGGGAACCCTCCCTGACTATCTCCACCGTGACCCATGCCGAACAGTCGGTGCAAGTCGCCTTCGCGGGAAAACTGGACGATTCCCAGGACCTGCACCTGGCCTGGGAACTGCGCGATGATTCTTTTGCCATCCTGGAACAAGGCAGCCACACCATCGAAAATGCAACCACGACTGCCCTGCTCACCATCCCGCAATTCTTCGGCACCGCGTTGCTGCATCTGCAGCTGAAAAAAGGTGCCGCAGTGCTGGATTTCGCCGCCACCCGCTTAAGCCGTCCCTCGCCCTTGCGCTTGCTGGCGGCAAACACCGCCATCGTCGCCGATGGCGAGGCGGTCGAGTTGACCGGCACTCTGCAGGTGGCCGGCAACGGCAAAGCCGAGCTTCGCCTGCAGGATTCCTGGCAACGGCTGGTCGCCCGCCAGACAATCACAGTAACTGAGGGCAGCAATAATTTCCGGATGACCTTCACTAACCCCATTGCCCGGGCTTTCCGCCTGGACATCACCGGTTTGGCAGACGGCAGCAACGCCGGCACCCTGCACCAGTGGTGCTATCTCAAGAA
Organism: Lentisphaerota bacterium; assembly: GCA_012800565.1. Classification (GTDB taxonomy): domain Bacteria; phylum Verrucomicrobiota; class Lentisphaeria; order Oligosphaerales; family Oligosphaeraceae; genus JAAZIZ01. Next base: position 9,433 of record JAAZIZ010000023.1, on the reverse strand, counting down.
CGGCCGCCGGAAATATGCTGATTATCCTGTCAATATCTGGTTGCTGGACAACGGCTTCTTGCATATCCCGGAATACCTTAATGACCTGCGCATGCAGCGACTCGCCGCCGCCGATATCTTCGACTCGGTAATGCTGCACAATACCGGCTGGAGGGATATCCCCACCCATATCGCCAATACCTCGGAATTCCTCTGGCGCCATAACCTGGAGGTCAGCCTGAATAACCTGGCCCCGCAGCACTTGAATCAGAAATACTTCAACGAGAATAAAAAACAGTATCAGGAGACTGGCGATAAAAAATTCCTGTGCCGGAAACCCTGCCTGCACGACCCGCAGACCCAACTGGAGGACCAGAAGCGCATCCGCCAGATGATCGCCACCATCAAGGAATACCAGCCCGCACATTATTCCCTGGGTGATGAGAATTCCCTGACTATGTGGGGGCAATCATTCGATTTCTGCTTCTCAGAAGCTACCCTGGCGGCCTTCCGGAAATGGCTGCCGGAAAAATATGCCAGCCTGGAACAGCTCAACCAGACTTACCAAAGCGCCTACCAGAGTTTCCAGGAAGTCATGCCCCTGACCTCCGCCGAAGCCGCAGAACAGAAAAACTACGCCGCCTGGCTGGACCATCGGGCCTTTATGGACCAAAGCATGGCGGAATTCTATCAGCAGACCAAGGAATTCGTACAGCAGCTGGACCCGGGCTGCCCAATCAGCATCTCCGGAACCGTACCTACCCCGAACCCGTACAGCGGCTACGACTGGTATCTGTTCATGCAGGTCTTCAATAACAATCTGCTTGCACCGTACAGCGGCATCCAGACCAGCCTGATCCGCTCCTACGCCGACGATAATTTCATCGCCATGCCTTTTAATGGCGGATATGCCAGAACCGGCGCACCGCTGTTCCATTCCGTCTGGCTGACCGCATTCGAATACAAAGGCGGCGGGAACTCATTCTTTATTGACGATATCGCCCTCAATCCCGACCTGACCTTCAGCCGCCAGCTCGAAGACTATGACGTGGCGACCGCCGACCTGCGCTACGGCCTGGGCCAACTGCTGCGGCAAAGCCGCCGCGATGACGACAAAGTGCTGGTCCTCTACAGCCAGAATTCAATGCGCATGGCGACCATTACCGGACAGGGCGCGCTCTTCAACAACGCGATTGACGGCTGGCGCCTGCTGCTGGATGCAGTCGGCTGCCAGTACCGCTTTATCGCCTCACAGCAAATGGCACAACTCGACCCGGAGCAGCATCAGCTGCTGATCCTGCCCTTCTGCATCAGCCTGGCCGAAGAGGAAAAAAACGTGCTGGAGAAATACCTCCGCAGTGGTGGCGCAGTGATCGCCGATTACGGTCTGGGACTCTATGACGGGCACGGGCGGACCAGTGCCGCCGGCAGCGTCGCCGAACTCCTGGGCGTAAACAGAGGAAACGGCCAGGTACTGCCCGGTCAATTGACTTTCGCAGACCTCCAGGTCCGGGTCCAGCTGCAGGATGACTCGACCACCGCCACCTCAGCCACAGTCCTTGCCACAGTCGGCGGGCATCCCGCAGTCTTCAGTCACGCAGTCGGGCAAGGGAAGACCATTTACGCCAACTTCCTGTTCGATCAATTCCCCAGCCTGAAAAATTCCTGCCAGGATAACCGCCTGTATCAGCAGCTGCTGTGGAAGATGCTGCGCCACGCCGGCAAAGAGTCTTTCCCGGCCCTGGTCACCCAGGCTGACGGGCTGGAACCGCACTGCACCCGCCTCTTCCGCTTCCGCAACGGTGAGCATGTCTATCTCGGCCTGCTGCAGGAACTCAACTCTGAGGAGAAATTCAAGCGCCTGAAAGTCAATCTTGCCCAGAGCCGCCATGTCTATAATATCCGCCAGCGGCAATATCTCGGGCAGCTGCAGGAGTTCGAACTGGAACTCTCACCCGGCGAAGCGGCTTTCTTCTCGCTCCTGCCCGGGCCGGCCGCCCCGCCCGCGCTTGCCCTCAGCCCGGCCAGCGTCGCGCCCGGCGGAGTGCTCGAATGCCGCATCAGCCTGCCGGCCAGCGGCCAGAGCTCCCGGCAGGTCGTCCGCCTGGAAGTAATCTCTCCGGACGGAAAACTGTGCAAACATTACTGCCGGAACCGGGTCTCCGACTGCGGGCTGTTCACTCAAGCTTTCGCCACCGCACTTTCCGACCAGACCGGGACTTGGCTGCTTAGAGCAACCGACCTGAGCAGTGGACTTAGCAGCACCGCCAAGCTGCAAATCCACCAGTAGTGACTGTCCTGACCATGCAGGCAGGAGTCCAAATATTGCTCATTCGCGCAGCAACCGGCCGGAGAGAGCGCAGAGATAGCCCTGGAAATCAGAATACGGGTTAGTCAGGCGGATGCTGCGGATGGTCTTCTGCGGGTGCGGGTTGACCCATTCATACTGATAGAGGAAGTGCGGCTTTTTGTCCTGATCGTAGAGGATTTCCATGTAACGTCCGAAGACCGTGCTGCCGGCCTGCGGCTGCCAGTCATACCAGTAGCAATGCAGATTCAGCCGGATGGGCACTACCTCGGCACTGTTGTCATCGTAAATGACAATGTAATCGGCAATCGGATAGCCGAGCTGCCACTGCCGGTTATTGAAGCCGGACGCCTTGCGATATTCAGGATTCTCCCGGGCAGTATGCAGAAAGATCAGAGTGGAATATTTGCCCTTCACCGGCAAATCCGGACTGTGCAGTTTGTCCACCAGTACCGCATTCTGATTATTCTGCCGCCGGGTCTGCATCAGGATATTGCCGAACGCACGCTGACGCTTTACCGCCGGCACCTCGGGCAACTCAGCATTGAAGTGCCGGGCAATGTCGATCACCCGGACCTCCTCGGAAGCATACGCGCAGGGACGCTCGGCAAACATACATTGCGCAGCAGTCAGTACCCCGGAGTTGATATTGTCCGCCAAGTCGAAATTGAGCGTCTCGCTCTTGAAATTCCAGCCGTAGTTCCCACCCATAAACCAAGCATTGTGGAAAGAGAAATTTGTGGAGGTGCGGAAGGCGTGCTCGCGGCCGTAGCTGTATGCGGAAGCGCCCCAGCCGGACACGTAGGGCCTCTCCTCAGGGTTGCCAACCGTCCACCAGCTAGTGTTGCACCCCCAGAGCTCAAAGCCCTTTTCGCCAAAATAACGGAAGTTGCGCCCAGTGTTCGACCAGACCAGCAGGATAATGTCCCGGGGCAGTGAATCGACGATGGTATGCACTTCATAACGACCGCCGTTATGCAGCGGATCAAGCATGTCCGTGAACATCGCCATACGCACCCCGCGCTCTTTCAGGAACGCATGCAGGCGCAGCTGGAAATCCAGGAAGACCTGAGCCCTGGTCTTCCCCCGGATGGTCTCTTCCTCCGGGACGTCCTTCTGACGATTATGCCACCACTCGTCGCCCTCGGGGGTAAAATAACGGCAGCCGGTAGCCTCAATAAGCTCGGCGGCACAGGAAAAATACAGCCGCTGGTATTCCGGATTGGAGACATCGCCGGTATCCCAGGCCGTCTCGCGCAAATCTTTCTGCCCGTAGGTCAGCCAGTAGTCGTGCCCGCCGGCCGGCAGAGTGATCATCAGATCAATGAAACGGTCGCGGCAGAATTCCGCCAGACGCCGCCAGTCGTCCAGAGTGAAATAGCGCGAGGCGGTGTTCCGGCTATTGACTTCGGGAGTCTTCTCAAACCAGGTAAAAGTCTCCAGTCCACGGATTTTCAGGACGTTGGCCTTGTTGCCGACGGCGAAGATATCCAGGTAATCAAGCAGGAACGCCAGGGAGGACTTCTCCAGGAAAGGCATATTCAGCAAATCGGAATGCCAGAGATGCGGTGCGCGCCGGGCTAAATCCGGCCAGTCGACTATCCGGCAGCAGGGCACCGGAGCCTGGTCCTGACGCCGCATCCGCAATTTCAGCAGATGCAGGAAAGTCACCGTGCCGTAGAACAGTCCGGGCTCACCTCCGCCCCGGATTTCCGCACCCTCCGGCCTGACTTCCAAAGTATAGCCCTCCTCAGGGCCGGCAGAGGGATCGAGCGACAGACGGATGCCGGGACCATCCTCCGCTGTGATACGGTAGCGGTCCGTACCGGCGAAACCATTCAGCTTCTCCAGGAAGAGCTCAGCGGTCCTGCGGGTGCGGGCACTGGCATCGGCGGCTATCTGCAGATGGGTGCCGGTGGCGGCGGGGAAGACACCCTCGCGCCACTCCACTTTCTTTGGCTGGGGATAGATCACATCCTGCCCGAAAGGGAACTGCACTTTCTTGACATTGATCAGGTCACAGGCATCGGCCCGAATGGCGCCGGCGCTGTTATGCAGCATCAGGGTGATGGTATAGCGACCGTTGATGTTCTTGGCATTCTTCAGCACCAGCGGCACTGTCTCGGTGCCGCCAGACAGCTGTATCTGGCTGCTGTGCCGGGCAATGGAATAATCCGGTGCCACCAGATGCAGCTCGGCCTGATAAGTCCCGGCCGCAAAGTCTTTCAATTCGTAAGTAAAGGTCAGCTCATCCTGCGGCTCCCGCATTTCGGCTTTTTGCAGCGCACAGCTGCCCGTCCCGAAGGGCTGTTGATTAAAAACCAGGAAGCCATGGTTGGCGACATGGGTGTTGCGTTGGCCTTTCTCCCAGCAATAGCTGACTGAACGGTAATTCTGAACCAGCAGGAATCCCACCAGGCGGGTCTGCGGCGGCGGCTGGCTGCGGAAGCTCTTCCAGGGAAAAGTAAGCTGAAAACGCTGCACTCCATCCTGATAGCTGAGAACCTTCTCGTGCTCCAGGTCCACCACCGAACGCCCTTTGACCTGGCAGGCGGTCTCATCGTACTCCTGGGCCATATCCCAAATGCCACCCTGGGCATTGATCGCGAACTGGAAGAAACTCTGGTTGTCATTCCAGGGTGAGAGAAAAAACTCCAGCGCCTCATCCTGCCAGACCGGCTGATCACGACCGGTAAAAATGGCTGCCGGCGGCTGTGGAAAGACACTCTCGACATCCAGCCGGAAAGCCTGGTCATCAAAGCTGAGGGTGGCTTTTACCGGACAATCCGGAGGAGCAGTAAGGGCCAGCTCCGGCCGGCGATAGAAGCTGTCCAGGACGGTCGGCGTGCCGGCACAGACCTCAGCCCAGCGCTTGACCTTCACAATGTCCAGCGTACGGCTCGTGCTGCGGTTGCCAGGCTGGAAGGTCAACCAGATTTTTTTCAGGGTATAGCCCTCGGCCTGAGTGGGACGGAACTGCACCAACGCCAGGCCGTTCAGGGACTTTCCAGTGCTGCCGCGGCTGGCATTGCTGAGCAGGTAGTCGTGCTCTCCCTGCCGCAAGGAAAACATATCAGTCGTATACTGACCATTGCTGTAAAAACTCAGAAACCAGGCTTTTTTATAGTCATCCCGCGGATACTCCAGGCGCACATACAGCTCGTGCGGATCGAGCCCCTCCTGGGCAGCCTCGGCGATGATGGCCGGAATCAAATCCTTCACCGTGCTGACTTTCCCCACATCGCTGCTGCCCTCAGGGTTGCTCTGGAAAGATACCGCCAGACCATCCGGCCTCCACTCGGTGTGCACATGCACCCGGGCCGTCGGCAGCGACCAGACGCTCAGAGCCTCGCGAGCCGCCTCCCCAGGTTCCCAGATGGTTCTCTCCACACCCTGCAACATTACCGGCAACAGCAGGCAGCCAAACAGCAAACGTCTTAATTGTGTCATTGCGTCCCTCTAATTCAGTAGCGGTTATAGCGGCTCATATGAGTAAAATATCCCTCCGTACCCAGGATTGCAAATCCGCAAAGCAATAATCTGCCGCAAGAAAAAAGAAAGATTTCACAGGGGGCGAGTACAGGTATTGTCTTCTGACCTGTCCAACTTGTCCGACTTGTCTGGCCCGTCCGACTTGTCTGACCCGTCCGACTTGTCCGACCCGTCCGACTTGTCCGACCCGTCCGACAGCACTATGCAGCTTTTTGGACAGGGTCTACATACGGCAGCCTGAAAGCAATCAAGTGCTTATCACCAGATTTCGCACATTAACAAATTCTGCATATTTTGGCCATAGTTTTTCAATTCCGGGAATGGGTATTCCTGGCAGTTTTTGGCATTGATTAGGTTTGCGCTGTCGAGGCATTTCAGGAGCAGTTCCCGCATTGGTATTTTTTGTTCTTCCCGTTTTATGTTATCGAGTTTGGCTCTGGTGGCGGGGTTGTTGGTGGCGAATACGGTGCAGCTGTCGGGTACATTTTCGCGTGAGATATCGTAGGTGCCGATATCCTGGGCCATGTTCATGATGTTGATTTTGTCATACGCGAGCAGCGGCCTGAGTACCAGGATATTGCTCGCCTGAGCAATGACCGAGAGGTTGGCCAGAGTCTGGCTGGCGACTTGGCCGAGGTTGTCTCCGGTGACAATCGCCTGGTCCTGAAAATATTCTGCGAGTACAGCCCCCAAGCGGAGCATACTGCGGCGGTACAGCACAGTGCGGTACCTGCTCTGGCAGGCATCGCGGATGGCTAACTGCAGGGGCAGGAGATTGATGCTGACCAGCCGGCCGCGGGGTTGAAATTCGTTTAGCCTGCGGACGAGGCGGCAGACTTTGGTGATAGTGGCCGGGGGGGTGAAAGGGGCACTGTGGAAAGTCAGGAAATCGACCAGGCAGCCCCGGCGCATCATCTGGAAACAGGCTACCGGCGAATCGAAGCCGCCGGACAGCAGCGCCAGGACCCGGCCGCTGCTGCCGCAGGGCAGTCCGCCCGGCCCGTTGATGCGTTCGCAGGACACGAAAGCAATGTCCTTGCGCACTTCGACCTCAATGACAATCTCCGCATGTCGGAGGTCCAGGGTGAGGTCCGGATAGCCGGGCAGGAGCAATTCCGCAAAATAGCGCTCAATATCCACACAGTTCAGCGGGAAGCTCTTGTCGCTGCGGCGGGCTTGCAAGGCGTAAGTCAGGGGCCGGCCGGGAAATTTGTCTCTGCCGGCCTGCACAATGTGAGGAAAAATTTTCTGCAGGCATTTTTCGATTTCCGGCAAAGCTGGTGGCAGTGCGAACCCTGGGGAGAGTGAGGCCACGCCGGCTATGCGGGGGATTTCCCGGCGCAGAGTATGCAGGTCAGCGGGGGTAAAGGAGTCTTTTGTCTCGGGAAAGACGAAGATTCGCCCGCGGTCATGGGTGAAGCGCAGGGGCCCCAGGGAGGCCAGTTGGCGCTGCAGGGAGGCCAGCAGGCGCTCTTCAAAAAACATCCGGTTCTCGCCCTTGATGCCGATTTCGGAATAGCGGCAGAGCAATGCCGGGTAGTGGAACTCAGGTTGCCAGGAGGTCATAATAGATGTCGGGATGGTTGCTGGAGAGGGTCCTGCCGGCGGCGGCTGGCATTCCGGCAGAAAAGGAAAAAGCCTGGAAACCGCAGGGATTTCCAGGCTTGCAGTCAGGATATGCCAGCGGGGGCTCAGCTGTGCATTTCAATGGCTACCGCGACGGCAACTGTGGCACCGACCATCGGGTTGTTGCCCATGCCCAGGAAACCCATCATTTCCACGTGAGCCGGCACTGAACTGGAGCCGGCGAACTGGGCGTCGGAATGCATCCGCCCCATAGTGTCGGTCATGCCGTAGGAAGCCGGCCCCGCCGCCATGTTGTCCGGATGCAGAGTGCGGCCGGTGCCGCCGCCGGAAGCCACCGAGAAGTACTTCTTGCCGGCCTGCACGCATTCTTTCTTGTAAGTGCCGGCAACCGGGTGCTGGAAGCGGGTCGGGTTGGTGGAGTTGCCGGTGATGGAGACATCCACGCCCTCATGCCACATCACAGCCACGCCCTCGCGGACGTCATCCACGCCATAGCAGCGGACACTGGCGCGCGAGCCCTTGCTGAACGCAGTGCGTTTCACTTCAGTCAGCTTGCCGCTGGCATAGTCGAAGCTGGTCTCGACATGGGTAAAGCCGTTGATGCGGCTGATAATGTAGGCGGCATCCTTGCCCAGGCCGTTGAGAATGACCTGCAGGGGGGCTTTGCGCACCTTGTTGGCCTTGGTGGCAATGCCGATGGCCCCCTCGGCCGCAGCAAAGGATTCGTGTCCGGCCAAAAAACAGAAGCATTTAGTCTCTTCCTGCAGCAGCATCGCGGCCAGATTCCCGTGCCCGATACCGACTTTGCGATCATCAGCCACGGAACCGGGAATGCAGAAAGCCTGCAGCCCCTCGCCAATCGCTTCCGCCGCCGCAGCAGCTTTGCGGCAGCCTTTCTTAATGGCAATGGCCGCACCCAAAACATAAGCCCATTTGGCGTTCTCAAAGCAGATAGGCTGGATGTCAGCGCAGATTTGGTAAGGATCAAAGCCCTTTTCCTGGCAGAGCCGCCGGGCCTCTTCCAAGTCCTTAAGACCGTATTGCTGACAGACGGCCGTGATTTGCGGCAGGCGCCTGGCGTAACTTTCAAAAAGTGCCATTTATGTCATCTCCTTATTGTTGTTACTCGTGCCGCGGGTCGATGTATTTCACGGCGCCGTCTTCCTCTTTGAAGCGGCCGTAGGTACCCAGGGATTTCCGGTAGGCTTCGTTGGCGTCCATACCGTCTTTGATCAGCTGCAGCATCGGGCCGACCTTGACAAACTGGTAGCCGATAATCTCGTTATTCTCGTCCAGAGCCAGCTTGGCGATGTAACCCTCGGCCATCTCCAGATAGCGCGGGCCTTTTTCAAGTGTGCCATACAACGTGCCAATCTGAGAGCGCAGGCCTTTGCCCAAATCCTCCAGGCCGGAGCCAATCGGCAGGCCGCCCTCGGAAAACGCACTCTGAGTGCGGCCGTAAGTAATCTGCAGGAACAGCTCACGCATCGCAGTATTGATGGCGTCACAGACCAGGTCGGTGTTCAGAGCTTCCAGAATCGTCTTGCCGGGCAGAATCTCTGAGGCCATGGCCGCAGAGTGGGTCATGCCGCTGCAGCCCAAAGTCTCGACCAGAGCTTCCTGAATCACACCATCCTTGACATTCAGAGTCAGCTTACAGGTACCCTGCTGGGGCGCACACCAGCCAATACCGTGAGTCAGACCGGAGATGTCTTTGACTTCGCGGACCTTGGTCCACTGTCCTTCCTGCGGAACCGGGGCTGGACCATGGCAGCAGCCCTGTTTCACACAGCACATGTTATCTACTTCGTGCGTGTTCATGTGGTAATGTCATTCCTTGTTGTAGATGCATTGCAGGCCAATACGAAAACCGTAATCCTCCAAATATAAAGCATACGGGCTGTTTTTCAAGCCAGGTTGCCAGGTGCAACGCTGTGGAAACCAGTATCAAAGAATCAGAAATAGTTCGCACTAATATCTAAGCATAACCGTAAATGCCTTTGCGACGAAACAGTTCGCAAAGGCGTTTTTTTTGTCTTTTTTCTGAAAAATATTAAAAGTTTCAAT